>CAZSQE010000528.1:0-1929 GCA_964608905.1 uncultured bacterium
TGAGCGCCCAGCCACGGCGACCCGTCCGCCGCGCGCCCACTGGTGGCGCGGGAGCTACCGACCTCACAACGTGGGCACTGGGCGCCATGGCGGCGGTGGTCTGCATCGGGGCGGTGCTGTGGTGCGGGGCGGCGTTGGCCGCTGTGATCACCGGCAGGGACGTGCCGCAGGGCGGGCTGGTGGCCGCCCTGCGCGCGGTCGGCGCCTGGGGCGATCCAGCTTCCGCCTGGCCGTCGCCCGCCCAGATCCCAGGGCCTGTCGCCTACTGGGCCGCCACGGCCGTGGTCGTGCTGGGCGTGTCGGCGCCGGGCGTCGCCGCAGGTGCCTGGTGGCTGCGGCGGGACGCAGGTGCCGTGGCGAGCGCGGCACGGCAGTCGATGCCCGGTCTGGCATCAGCGCACGAAGTCCTCGCCGTGGCCGGTGAACGCGCGGTCCTTCGCCGCGCCGCCGTCGTGCGACCCTCCACTGCAGGGACGAAGCCCGTACCGGACGCCGTCGGCTACCGGCTGGGCACCATCAGGCGCCGCTCGATCTGGTGCTCGGTCGAGGACTCCGCTCTGCTCGTCGGCCCTCCCCGGATGGGCAAGGGCCTGCACCTCGTCATCCCTTGGATCCTGGACGCCCCCGGGCCTGTCGTCGCCACATCGACCCGACCAGACGCACTCGCCGTCACCTGGCACGCGCGCTCCACCAACCGGCCGGTGGCCGTCTTCGACCCGCAACGCCTCGCCGGACTGCCCGGCGGACTGGCCTGGTCGCCCATCCGAGGCTGCGAGCTGCCCCGGACGGCTCTGGTCCGCGCACGGGGTCTGGCCGCCGGGGTCGGGTTCGGGCGAACGGTGACCGACGGCGACTTCTGGTCCGGCCAGACCGAGACGGCCCTGCGCTGCCTGCTACACGCCGCGGCGCTCGACGGGCGCACCTCCCGCGACCTGTACCGCTGGTCGCTGAACCCCGTGCTCGCCAGTGATGCCATCGCCATCCTGTCCCGCGAGAGCGGTGCCGCGACGGGCTGGGCGGACGCCCTGGACGCGGCGATCCACGCCGATCCCCGGACCCGGGACTCGATCTGGCTCGGCGTCCGGCAGTCGCTCGCAGCACTTGCCGACCCGGACGTGCTCGCCTCCGTCGACCCCGCTCGCGGGACCGAGTTCGACCCCGCCGAGTTCCTGCGCGACTCGGGGACGCTGTACCTGCTTGCCTCGGCCGTCGCCTCCGGTTCCTCGGCCCCACTCATCGCCGCGTTCGTCGAGGACGTCACCGAGACCGCACGTCACCTGGCCGCGCGGTCGGCGGGCGCCCGCCTCGACCCGCCGCTCCTGCTCGCACTGGACGAGATCGCCAACCTCACACCCCTGCCGTCACTGCCCTCCCTGATGGCCGAAGGAGGCGGCACCGGCATCACCACGCTCGCCGTGTTGCAGTCGCTGGCGCAGGCACGTGGCCGGTGGGGTGAGCATGCCGCGGACGCGATCTGGGACGCGGCCACCGTCAAGGTCGTTCTGGGGGGCCTCGCCAAGTACCGCGACCTGGACGACGTCGCCCGCCTGCTTGGCGAGATCGACGAGGTCACCCACTCCACCAACCGCTCGCGGCGAGGGGACGCGTCCACCTCGACGTCGATGCGCACCATGCCCGTCATGCCCCCCGCGGTGCTGCGCACCCTGCCGTTCGGCACCGGTGTCGCACTCCTGCGCCACTCTCGGCCGGCACTCGTCGATCTCCTGCCTTGGACTGCGCGACCTGACGCCGACGTGCTGCGCACCGACCAGACCCAGATCGAGTTCGCCGCGGCCGCCGCGGCGATGGGGAGGTGAGGCGCGGTGATCCGAGGACTACTGATCGCGGCGGGAGTCGGGACCGTCGGGATCCCTGCGGTCGCGGTCCTCACCGCGCTCGCCACGGTTGGCGGAACCTGTGTCACAGGAG
>CAZSQE010000529.1:0-1929 GCA_964608905.1 uncultured bacterium
CGCTGCTCGCGCTCCCGCTCCCCCGCGCCGCGGCCGACGACAGCCACGTCGCCGTCGGCACGCGGGCGCTCTCCATGGGAGGCGCGTTCTCCGCGCTGGCGGACGACGCCTCGGCGCCCTACTGGAACCCCGCCGGGCTGACCGGGCTCGGGCACCAGGCCTTCCTGGCCGAGCACTCGTGGCTGTTCGGCAGCGCCGTCGGGTCCGACTACGTCTCGTTCGTCCTGCCCCTCACCTGGCGCCAGGCCGTGGCGCTCGACCTGCAGCACGTGGGCCTCGACGAGGACGGCCTGCGCTACGGCGAGAACCGGTTCGGCCTCTCCTACGCCGCCAGCCTCGGCCGCGGCGTGTCAATCGGCGCCACCGGGCGCCTGGTGACCCGCAGCTTCAAGTTGGACGAGACCTCGCTGGGCGAGGGCAGCGGCTTCGGCCTCGACTGGGGCGTCCTGTGGAGCCCGCGGTCGACGCTGCGCCTCTCCCTGTCGACGCAGGACGCCTTCGACACCGAGATCCGCTACGACGACGGGCGCCGGGCGGTGGCCTACCGGCAGGCGCTCCACGCCGGCGCGTCGTACCGCGTCCGGGAGCGCGTGCTCCTCTGCGGACAGGTGGACGACCGCTGGCGCGCCGGCATGGAGGTCGTCCCCGTCACGGGCCTGGCCCTGCGCGCGGGGCTCGACCGCTTCCGCGAGGACGCCGAGGGCACCGGCTTCGCCACCGGGCTGGGACTGAAGGCCGGCCCGCTCAGCGTGGACTACGCCTTCCTGCAGCACCCCACGCTGCCGGCGACCCACTCCGTCCAACTCTCGACCGCGTTCAACTTCAATCCACCCCTCGTCCGGCTCGAGGACCTGCGGACGCGCGAGCTGTACGCCTCTCTTCACGGCGCCTACGCGCGGGACGGCGTCGGCGACGTGCGCATCCGCAACCTGTCGGACCAGCCCGTCGCGGCGCGGCTGGCGGTCTCGGTCCCGGGCGTGAGCCAGTCCCCCACGGAGCGCGACGTCGTCGTGCGGCCGCGCGACGCGGTGGACGTGTCGCTGCCCGCGGTGCTCTCCCCGGCGCGGACGATGGGCCTGCGCGAGGACGCCCCCGCCCAGGTCGTCGTGTCCGCCCGCTACGAGAGCGCGCGCCTGCCGCGCACGGAGCGGATCAGCGGGCGGACCGTCCTGTTCGCCCCGGGGGCGATCGACTGGCGCGCGGGCACCGCGCAGGCGGCCGCGTTCGTCACCCCGCGCGACGCCACCGTCGAGGACCTCTCGTCCTTCGCCTGCCGGGTGCCGCCTCCGGACGGGGAGACGCCGCGGCGGGGCGACGGGTTCGTCACGGCGTCGCTCGGGTCCATCGCCCGCGTCCTCAACGCGCTCGCGCTGCTCGAGGTCTCGTACGTGCAGGACCCGAACACGCCCTACGCCGGCATCGCCGCGGCGCCCCGCCGGGTGGACACGGTCCGCTACCCCGTGCAGACGCTGCGGCGCCGCAGCGGCGACTGCGACGACACGACGGTGCTCCTCGCCGCCCTGCTCGAGAGCGTCGGCATCGCCACGCAGCTGGTGGACCTGCCGGGGCACCTGATGCTCGTCGCGGACGGCGGGCTGCCCGACGCCCAGGTCCACCGGCTGGGCGTGCCGGACAGCCTGGTGGTGCTGCGGGACGGCCGCGTGTGGATCCCGCTGGAGACCACGAACCTGCGCGGGGGCTTCCTGCAGGCCTGGACGGAAGGCGCCCGGCAGCTGCGCCGGGGCGAGCCGGGGTACGTGCGCGTGGACACGGCCTGGGTGCGCTTCCCTCCGGCGAGCCCGCCGGGCTCGGAGCTGGTCCCGATGCGGCCCGATTCGGCGCGGCTGGCGGAGCGCCTGCGGGCCGAAGCGGCCTCGTTCCGGCGGATGCGCGACGCCTTCATCGGCCTGCTCGACGAGCGGCTGTAGG
>CAZSQE010000530.1:0-1918 GCA_964608905.1 uncultured bacterium
GCCTACGGGTGGGGCCGCGTCCACCTCGGCGTCACGCTGGCGCGCCGGGCGGTCGAGCTGGCGGGCGCGGGGGAGGAGTGGGCGGCGCTCCCGTGGGCGTTCCCGCCCGCGTACGAGCCGCTGCTCGTCGTGCCGCGCGACACGGTGGTGGCCGCGCTCGAGCCGGCGCTGCTCTACGCGGTCGTCATGCAGGAGAGCCGCTTCGAGCCGCGGGCCCGCTCGCGCAGCGACGCGCTGGGCCTGATGCAGCTCAAGCTGGGCACCGCCGCCGACATGGCGAAGCTGGCGCGCGATCCCGCCCCCACGGAGGCGTCGCTCTTCGATCCCGCGCGCAACGTGCGTTACGGGGCGCGCTACCTGGCGCACCTGCTGCGCCGCTGCGACGGCAGCGTGGCCGCCGCGCTGTGCGCCTACAACGCCGGTCCGGGCCGGCTGGCGGCGGGCTGGCGGGAGTTGCGCGAGCGGGGCGGCGAGGCGCTGGTCTGCGAGCTGGCCTCGAACCCGCTGGCCCAGGACTACGCGAAGCGCGTCCTCGGCTTCCGCTCCGCCTACCGCGAGCTGCGCCCGACCGCACGACCCTGAGGACGGCGGCCGCGGCCGGGGCGCCCGGGCCGGCCGCACTTCGGCCTTTGCCGGGGGGCCGGGCCCGTGGCAGAATCGTTCGCGGCCTCCCCGTGCGGCGGGGGCCTCCGTCGCATCCACCGGTTCCGCCCCCTGGCAAGGAGACCCTCATGCGCCGATGGCTGCTCCTGTCGTCCGCCCTGCTGCTCGTGCCCACCCTCGCCCTCGCCGCCGGCACGCTCGACGGCGTGCACACCGAGCCGATGGACGGCGCGAACACGTTCCCGGCCGGCGCCCACGTCTCCGAGAACCCGCACTCCTCGCCGGTGGGCGGCTGCGGGACGTCGGGCGGCAGCTCGGACCAGTACTACGAGAGCTCTGCGTACCACTACTTCGTCGCCTCCGGCTCGCACACCGACATGCCGCTGCCCCCGGGCGGCTGCATGGACATCCGCGAGTTCTGGGTCTCGTGGGACGCCGACTGGGTCTACCTCGGCGTGCAGGGCCCGAACGAGCTGTACGAACGCGGCGACCTGTTCATCGCCATCGACACCGACGACGCGCGCGGCGTCGTGCACGGCGCGCCCTGGGGCAAGGCCGTGGACTTCTGCGACTGGGACCCCGAGTTCACGGTCGCGGTCGAGAACCCGCGGAGCGCCGGCGGCTACGCCGCGCTGCTCGACAAGAGCCACGCCACGTTGCTCGACTCCTTCGGCGGCCTGCAGTGGGCCGACGGTGGCTACCGCTCCTGTGACGACGGCGGCATGTACTACGAGTTCAAGCTGCCGCGCGCACTGCTGGGCGTGACCGCGAACGCGCCCCGCACGGTGAACTTCGCCCTCTACACGACCTACGAGCACGACGGCTTCGACGCCTACGACTCGGGCCCCGGCTGCGGCCAGGGCGTGCAGCACGAGCGCATCGGCGACTACCCCTACGACGGCGACCATTGCGGCGCGAACTGGGACTGCGTGTCCGGCGCGAACGACATCTCGTGCGGCTGGGCGGGCTCCGACGACACCTACGACGCCGGCGTGGCCGTCAACGACCGCTACCCGGCCTCGGACAACAGCGGCTCGGACACCGACACCATCGGCGAGTACTACAGCATCACGAACTTCGGTTTCGACCTCGCCACCCCGGCGACCCGCGGCAGCTGGGGCCGGGTCAAGGCCACCTACTCCCGCTGAGTCGCGGCAGGCGGCGGCGGGGGGCCGGCCGGCTCCCCGCCGTCGTCGTCTCCGGCGCGACGGAGACCGGGACGATCCGTCGGCCCGCCCCTTCGGCTTGCGGTCCATGAAGGGTCCCGGCTAGCCTTCCGGCCGATGGTCACGCCGCCCGCGCCGCCCCCCGGCCC
>CAZSQE010000531.1:0-1918 GCA_964608905.1 uncultured bacterium
TCGGCGGGACTACACAGCATCGTGCCACGCCCGCGGGCCGTGGCGCGTACCGCGGTGGAGGTCAGCGCAGCTGGGCTGCCAGGTCCGCGGGCTCCGTCACGGGTCGGTCGCAGACGAACCGACGACAGACGTAGGCCGTGGGCCGCCCTCCGACGAGGGGCCGGTCCCGCAGGAGCGCGACGACCCCCGCCTTAGCCGGGTCGGCGTCGCCGCCCTCGCGGCCTGCCCGGGCGGACTCGCCCGGCACGGCCCCGGGTTCACCGAGGGCCAGCACCGCTCCGGGGGCCGTGGCCATGACGGCGGCTCGCCGGAGCGCCGCGGTCGCGGGATCCGCCCGGTCGCCGATCACGGCGACCTCCCGGGGACCGTCGAGCACGGCCTCGGCCGTGGCCAGGGCCCAGCCGGCCGCGCGGGGGAACCGGGCCGCGACGAGCAGCGGCTCGGTCAGGGCACGCTCGGCCGCGGTCCGGTGCGTCGACGAGCCGGTCAGCGCCGCATAGGTGAGGAGCGCCCCCGCGGCCGTCGCCTGGCCCGACGGCGTGGGCCCGTCGCCGATCTCGCGGGGGCGTCGAATCGCGGCCAGAACGGGGTCGGTGGCGTCGTCGGCGGTGTCGAAGAACCCGCCGTTCCCGTCGGCGAACCGGCCGAGGACGGCGTCCAGCAGCCGGCCCGCCCAGCCGACCCAGGCCTGCTCGCCCGTCGCCTGGTAGAGCGTGAGGAGGCCCTCCGCGACGTCCGCGTAGTCCTCCAGCACTCCCGGCGCATGGCCGACGACGCCGTCCCGCGAGGTTCGCGCGAGCCTCGCCCCGACCTGTTCGCGGTCGGGATCCCGGCCGTCGGGCGGCGTCAGGTGCAACCCGATCAACAACTCTGCGGTCTCGCGGGCGGCCGCCACCCAGTCGTCGCGCTCGAGCAGCGCGCCCGCGTCGGCCAGGGCGGCGATCGCCAGGCCGTTCCAGGCAGCCACCACCTTGTCGTCCCGGGCGGGCCGCGGGCGAAGCGCGCGGGCCTCGCGGAGCCGGGCGCGGACCCCGGCGTAGCGCTGCGGGTCATCGGGCTGCGCGCGCAACTGGAGCACGGACGAGCCGCCCTCGAACGTCCCGCCCGCGGTGACGTCCCAGATCGCGCCGGCCCAGGAGCCGTCGTCGGGCCCGAGCGCGTCGGACAACTGGTCGGGTGTCCAGACGTAGAACGCCCCCTCGAGTGGGTGCCCGTCCGGGCCGGGGCTGTCGGCGTCCAGCGAGGAGGCGAAGCCGCCCTGCGGCGTGCGCAGCTCGTCGAGCAGGAAGGTCGCCGTCTCCTCGACGACGCGGCGCGCGAGGTCGGACCCCGTGGCCCGCCACCAATGGGCGTAGACCCGCAGCAGCAGCGCGTTGTCGTAGAGCATCTTCTCGAAGTGCGGCACCACCCAGTCGGCGTCGACGGAGTACCGCGCAAAGCCGCCACCGAGCTGGTCGTACATCCCGCCGCGGGCCATCGACTCGAAGGTTCCCTCGGCCAGCCGCAGGGCGTCCGCCGATCCGCTGCGCGCATGGTGCCGGAGCAGCCACTCGCAGACCATCGACGGCGGGAACTTCGGCGCCCCACCGAACCCGCCGGCCCGCTCGTCGTAGGCGGCGCGAAGGGCCCCGAGGGCGCGGCCGAGCACCGCCTCGTCGACATCCCCGTGCGGCGGGTCGGGCAGGAGGGCATCGCCGACCGCCCGGCGGATCTGCTCGGCGCCGGCCAGCAACTCGTCGCGCTGGTCCCGCCACGCCGTGGCGATCGTCGCGAGCACCTGGGGGAACGATGGCATCCCGCTCATCGGCGCGGGCGGGAAGTAGGTTCCGGCGTAGACCGGTTGCCCGTCGGGCGTCGCGAACACGGTCATCGGCCAACCCCCGCGGCCGGTGATCGCCTGGGTGACCGCCATGTACAC
>CAZSQE010000532.1:0-1916 GCA_964608905.1 uncultured bacterium
CCTTTGGGGGTTGGCAAGCCCCCGCCTACTACACAAAGAACCGTACGCTACCCGCCGCCGCCGCCGCTTGCCGGGCCCCGGCGGCCTGCCTATAGTCGCCGCTCCGAACCCCTTCCGCCCGGCGACGAACACCCGGCCGCGCCGTCCGCGAGGAGCGCATGCCCGAAACCATCCGCTGCCCCGACTGCGGGCAGGAGAACCCGGCCGACAGTCCCCGCTGCCGGCGCTGCCACCACCCGCTGCGCCCGGCGGGCCCCGCGCCCGGCGCGGAGGAGCCGGTCCTCCTCCTGCGCCGCCCGGTGCGCCGCCCGCGCCCGCGGCCCATGGCCCAGGGCGCGCTCTGGCTGTGGGCGCTGGCCGGGGTCGCCGTGGCGGCGACGCTCGTCTACTACGTCTACACCGACCTGCACCACCGCGCCGCCCCGCCCATCGAGGGCGCCACCGCGGCACAGCAGCGTGCCGGCGACAGCCTGCGCGCCGTGCTCGAGCGCGACTCCACCGACCTCGAGGCGATGGTCGCCTACGGCAACCTGCTCTACGACACCGCCAACTGGGCCCAGGCGGCGCGCTGGTACGCGGGCGTGCTGGCGCGCGACTCGAGTCGCGTGCAGGTGCTCGTGGACCTCGGCGTCTGCTGGTACAACCAGGGCGACGGCCTGCGCGCGCGGCGGGCCCTCGAGTCGGCGCTGCGGCGCGACCCGGCCCACACGGTGGCGCTCTACAACCTCGGCATCGTCCACGAGCGGGCCGGCGACGACGCGGCCGCGCTGCGCTACTTCCACCAGTCGCTGGCCGCCGGCGCCACGGGCGCGGTCGCGCAGGCCGCCGTGCAGCACCTGCAGGGCATCCAGCAGCGCACCGGCCGGCCGGCGCCGCCCCTGGGTCCCGGCCGCTCGCCGGCGGACGGGGCGTCCGGACCCGCCTCCGACGGGGGCCCCCGCGCGGGTCCGCCCGGGCGATAGGAGAGCACGCACATGACGGACACCACCCTCTACGACCTCGTCGTCGTCGGCACCGGCCCGGGCGGCTACGTCGCCGCCATCCGCGCCGCCCAGCTCGGGCTGCGCACCGCCGTGGTCGAGAAGGACGAACTGGGCGGTACCTGCCTGAACTGGGGCTGCATCCCCACCAAGGCCTGGATCGTCTCCGCCCACCTGCTCGGGCAGATCCGCCGCGCGAAGGAGTTCGGCATCGAGGTGGGCGAGCCGAAGGTGCGCTGGGACTGGCTGCTCGAGCGCAAGGACCGCGTGGTGAAGCAGCTCACCGGCGGCGTCCGGTCCCTGCTGCAGGGCCGCGGCGTGACCATCGTGCGCGGCACCGCCCGGCTGGTCTCGCCGCAGCGCGTGGCGGTGACCGCCGCCGACGGCACGACGAGCGAGCTGGCCACGCGGCACGTGCTCGTCGCCACCGGCGCCGACTCCTGGCTGCCGCCGGGCTTCGCCCTCGACGGCACGCGGGTCATCACCAGCCGCGAGGCGCTGTCGCTGCCGGCGCAGCCGAAGCGCCTGGCCGTGCTGGGCGGCGGGGTCATCGGCTGCGAGTTCGCCGGCTTCTTCGCCGCCGTCGGCACGAAGGTGACCATCGTCGAGATGCTGCCGCGGCTGGTCGCGCTCGAGGACGACGAGATCTCGCAGACGCTCGAGCGCGAGCTGCGGAAGCGGCACATCGACGTGGTCACCGGCACGCGGATCGAGGACCGCCGCGACGGCCCCGAGGGCGCGGTCACGCTGACGCTGGCGGGGGGGCGGACGGTCGAGGTGGACACGGTGCTCGTCGCCACCGGGCGGCGGCCCTACACCGCCGGCCTCGGCGCCGCCGAGCTGGGCGTCGCCCTCGGGCCGCGCGGCGGGGTCCGGGTGGACGAGCGCCTGCAGAGCACCGTGCCGGGCATCTACGCCATCGGCGACGTCACCGAC
>CAZSQE010000533.1:0-1910 GCA_964608905.1 uncultured bacterium
GCAGCACCGCGCCCAGGCCGAAGAGCGCCAGCATCGCCAGGCCGGCGAGGGCCGCGCGGCCGGCCCGGCCGCCGCGGCACGCGGGCGCCCCGCGCGGGCCGGTCAGGCGCACGGCCAGCTCCTCGAGCAGCCGCAGGTTGGCCAGCGACCACGCCGCGCCGGCGGCCAGCCCCAGGCCGGCGGCGTAGGAGTGGTAGACGGCGGCGAACAGGGCCGTCACCGTGGCCGCCATCCACGAGGCGCGCCGCACCCTCACCAGGAACTCGAAGCCCATCCCCGTCTCGGCGCCGCGCGGCTCAGCGGCGCTTCTCCTCCTCTTCCTCGTCGGCCTGCACCCGGCGGATGATCGCCCAGATCTCGCGTCCGGCGGCGAAGAACCCCAGCACCAGCCCCACGAACCCGCCCCAGGGCGATGCGACGTGGAGCCAGCGCTCGGCGAGCCTCCCCAGGAAGAACCCCACGAGGGGCGCCACGACCAGAAGGGTGGGGATGAACATCAGGAGGCCGGCCGAGCGCAGCGCTGACCTGGGTTCCTCCCCCGGCAGCTTCTTCATCGCTCACGTCCCGGTGAGAGCCGTTCGAGTCCACGCCGAGCGTGGTCGCGCGGGGAATCTAGACGCTCGGTCCGCGGCCGGTCAAACGTCGCAGCGGTCCCGTGACGCCCCCGCCGCGGACCGGGGCTCGTGCCCCCCCCGCGCGGGCGTCGTCCCGCTCGACCTGCTGCGCAGCGTGCTGCCTTCCTCGTGTCCCCCGCGCGCGGGCGTCGTCCCGGACGGCCACGCCCCGGTCGGCCCGGTTGGCGGGGCGGACGCGACCGCCTATGCTCCGGTCCCGTGTCCGCGATCGCCTGCCCCTTCATCGAGGTGCACCTCTTCCGCCGCTCCGGCCGCCGCCTGGAGTTCCTCTGCCTGCGCCGCGCGCGCACCCGCCGCCTCCCCGGCGCCTGGCAGCCGGTCACCGGCAAGCGCCGGCGCGGCGAGGCGGCGCTGGCCGCCGCGCGCCGCGAGGTGCGCGAGGAGACCGGGCTCGAGCCGCGCCGCTGGTGGGCCCTCGAGGAGCCGACCCTCCTCTACCAGCCCACCCGCGACGAGGTGATCGCCATCCCGGTCTTCGCCGCCGAGGTGGACCCCCGCGACCGCGTGCGCCTCTCGGGCGAGCACGACGACTGGGCCTTCCTGCCCGCGCGCGAGGCCGGCCGGCGCTACCTCTGGGAGTCGCAGCGCCGCGCGCTGGCGGACGTGCGCCGCCAGGTGCTGCGCGGCGGCGCGCTGGCGGACGCCCTCGCCCTGCCCGCGCCGGCCCCCGCGCGCGCGACCGCGCGCCGGGCGGTCGCCCCCCGCCGCCGGAAGCGCACCGCATGAACGTCTTCGTCATCCCCTCGTGGTGGCCGCACCGCTGCTTCCCCTGGGAGGGCTCGTTCCTCGCCGAGCAGGCCGAGGCCATCGCCGCCTGCCGTCCCGGCTGGCGGGTCGGCCTGAGCCTGTGGGGCCAGGGCGAGGGCTTCCTCTCGACCGCGCACCTGCTGCGCTCGCCGCGATGCCTCCTCGACGCGCTGGCGCTGCGCCCCGGCGAGCGCGAGCGCGCGGCGGGGGTGGTGGAGTTCCTCACCCCGGCGCCGTGGTGGCCGGAGCGGCTGCTGGGCGGGAACAAGGGCGCCCTGCTCGCCGCCAACCGGCTCAACCTCGGGCGCGCGCGGCGGCGCTTCGGCACGGTGGACGTGATCCACGCCCACGTCGCCTACCCGGCCGGCTGGCTGGCGATGCGGCTGAGCGACGAGACCGGCATCCCCTACGTGGTGACCGAGCACATGGGCCCGTTCCCGCTGCCGGTCTACGCGCGCCGCGACGGCCGGCTCAAGCCGGTGCTGCGCGAGCCGCTGGCGCGCGCCGCGGCGCGCATCGCGGTGAGCC
>CAZSQE010000534.1:0-1900 GCA_964608905.1 uncultured bacterium
GCCGGGCGCCCGGCGAGGGCGGCGGCGGCGGCAGGTAGGCGGGCGCCAGCGTGACCCGGGCCGCCTCCACGCCCATCTCGGCCAGCTGGTCCCGCACCGCCGGGGTCGCCGCGACCCACCACACCCGCGGGTGGCGCACCAGCCGGCGGCTGGCCCAGCGCGCCACCCGCGCGGTCCGGTCCCACATCGCCCCCGTCACCTGCTGGTTGTGGTAGGCCATCACCACCCGCCTGCCGCCGAGGAGCACCGCCAGCACCGCCGGCGCCCAGCGCCAGCCCTCGTAGAAGTGCACGATGTCGGCGTCGCAGCGCCAGGCCCGCTCGAGCACCCAGAGGTACCAGCGGAACCGGAAGGCGGCGGGGACCACCCCGGCCGGGACCGGCGCCGGCAGCGGCTGGCAGTGGACGCGCGAGCGGATGCCGAGGTCGAGGAGCCGCCGGTGCAGGCGCTCGACGTGCACCGACAGCCCGCCGTAGGGCGGCGGGTAGGGACCGACGAGCGCGACCGAGAAGCGGTCCGCGGCGGCGCCCGTGCCGGCCTCGCGCGCGGCGCTCACGCGCTCCCCCCGTCCGCCGGCGGTAGGCGGCCTCCACCTCCAGCGCCAGGCGGTCGAAGGTGCGGTGGGCCGCGACCCACGCGCGGCCGCGCGCGCCGTCGCGGCGCGCCCGCTCCGGGTCGCGCAGGTAGGCCTCGATGGCGTCGGCGAAGACCGTCACGTCGGTCTCAACGCTCACGCCGCCCCCGCTCCGCGCCAGGGCCTCCTCGGCGTCGCGCACCCGCGAGGACACGACCGGCAGGCCGGCGGCCATGTACTCGAAGACCTTGAGCGGCGAGCAGGACCGGTTCACGCCGAAGGCGTCGTCCACCGGGATCGGGTAGATGCCGACGCTCGCCGCGCGCAGCAGCCCGGGCACCTCGGCGTGCGGCACGAACGGCACGAAGGTCACGCGGTCCGCGACCGCGAGCCCGCGGAGCGAGTCGCGCACCACCTGCGGCATGCCGGCCAGGACGAGGAAACGGCTCTCCGGCACGCGCCGGCCCACCTCCTCGAAGATGCGGAAGATCAGGCCGGGCTCGCGCCGGATCATCAGGTTGCCGAGGTAGCAGACGGTGGGCGCGCCGGCGAGCGCGGCGGCCCGCGGGTCCACGGGGTCGCCCGGGCGCCACTCCGTGTCGGCGCGCGCCACCCCCACCGGGAAGACGACCATGCGCCGCGGGTCCACGCCCTCGCGCGTGCGCAGGATGTCCGCCAGCGCGTCGCTGATCGGCAGCACGAGGTCGGCGCCGCGCAGCACGATCCGCCGCAGCCGGATCCAGAGGCGTTGTTCGAGCCGCTCGAACGGTCCGCCCGGGGCGCCGAGGCCGAGGTCCACGAGCCGCCCCTCGAAGTGCGGGTGGTCGAGCTGGTAGGCGAAGCGCACGCCGTGCCGGCGCGCCGCCCACCGGCCGAGCAGGCCCTCGACGACCAGGTCGCGCACCTGCAGGACGTCGGGCCGTTCGCGCGCCAGCCGCTCCATGAGCCGCGCCTTGAGCAGCAGGCCGGCCAGCTTGTGCCAGCGGGTCACCAGCGGCCGCAGCGGCAGCGGCAGGCGCGAGTCCGCCCGGCGGCGCACCTCGAAGATGCGCACCGCGCCCTCGCGGCGCTCCAAGACGCCGCGGTCGGCGCCCTGGGTCGCGACCACCCACGTGACCTCGTGCCCCATCGCCGGGAAGCGGCCGAGGTACACGCCCGGCGCGGTCGGGTAGTGGTCGGTGTGCCAGATGGCGATCCTCATGCCGCTCCCCCGCGCCTCACGCGAAGAGTTCCCGGGCGATGGTCCGGCCGATCTCGTCCCAGGCGAAGCGCGCCGCGCGTTCCCGGGCCCGCGCCCCGGTCGCCGCCAGCGCCGCCGGGTCCGCC
>CAZSQE010000535.1:0-1899 GCA_964608905.1 uncultured bacterium
GGGTCTCCAGCGCGCGCTCGAAGTCCGCCGGCGGCGGCGATGTGAAGCGCATGGCCGCACCCGTGACCGGGTGCGGGAACTCGAGGCCCGCCGCGTGCAGCGCCTGCCGCGGCAGCGCCTCGAGCACGGCCACACGCAGACTACGCTCCCCGGCGGTCCCGCTCAACTGCGCCCGGCCGCGCCCGCCGTAGAGCGGGTCGCCCGCCACCGGGTGCTTGACGTGGGCGAGGTGGACGCGGATCTGGTGCGTGCGGCCGGTGTCGAGCGCCACCTCGAGCAGCGCCGCGCCGGCCAGGCGCTCGCGCACCCGCCAGCGCGTGCGCGCCGGCTTGCCGCCGCGCGTGACCACCGCCATGCGCTTGCGCTGCCGCGGGTCGCGCCCGATGGCGCCCTCGACGGTCCCGGCCGCGGCGCGCGGCTGCCCCCAGACGATGGCGAGGTAGCGCCGCCGCACGGTGCGCGCGCGCAGCATCTCGACCAGGGCGCGGTGCGCGGCCGTCGTCTTGGCCACGACCATCAGGCCCGAGGTCTCCTTGTCGAGCCGGTGCACGATGCCGGGCCGGCCGGCGCCGCCCACGCCGGCGATGCCGGGCGCGTGGTGCAGCAGCGCGTGCACCAGCGTGCCGCGGGCCACGCCGGCGCCGGGGTGCACGACCAGCCCCGCCGGCTTGTCGAGCACCAGCAGGTGCTCGTCCTCGTGCACCACGACGAGCGGGATGGCTTCGGGCGCCAGTGGCACCCGCCGCGCGGCGGGGTCGGGCAGCTCGACGCGCACGCGCTCGCCGGCGCGCAGGCGCTGCGCCGCGCGGCAGGGCCCGCCCGCCACCGTCACCTGCCCGGCGCGGATGAGGGCCTGCAGGCGGCTGCGCGAGAGGTCCGGCTGCGCCGCGGCGAGGAAGCGGTCGAGGCGCTCGCCGGCCGCGGCCTCAGGAACCCGGAGGTCCAGCCGGCTCATCGGGGGGCGCGGCGGGCACGGCGGCCGGGGCGGGCGCGCGCGACCATCCCACCAGCACCAGCAGGATGCCCACGGTGATCGCCGCGTCGGCCACGTTGAAGATGGGCCAGTGCCACTGCGGCACGCCCACCTCGATGAAGTCCACGACCTCGCCGCTGGCGACGCGGTCCACCAGGTTGCCGACGGCGCCGCCCAGCAGCAGGCCGAGCGCGAAGCGGCGGCCGCCGCCGGGGCCCACCCGGCCGCTCACGAACATCCACAGGATGACCGCGATGGCGACGAGCGAGAAGACGTAGTAGGGGAAGCCGGTGCCGTGCCCGATGCCGAACGCCACGCCCGAGTTGCGCGCGTAGTTCAGGCGCACGTAGTCGCCGAGCAGGCGCAGCGGCGGCTGCAGCGCCAGCTCGGCGGTCGCCCAGTGCTTGGTCCACCGGTCCAGCGCGACCACCGCCGCGGCGACCAGGGCCAGGATGGCGAGGGAGCGCCTCACGACTGTGAGGGCCTCTCCCGTTCCTCCTTCTCCTTGCAGTCGCGGCACAGGCGGGCGATCGGCATGGCCAGCAGCCGCGCCCTGGCGATGGCGCAGCCGCACGTCTCGCACACGCCGTACTCGCCGGCGTAGAGCCGGCGCAGGGCCTCGTTGAACTGGCGCAGCAGGCGCCCTTCGGCCGAGGCGAACTGGAAGCCCATCTCGCGCTCGTAGGCGTCGGTGCCGGCGTCGGCCATGTGGAACGAGTATCCGGAGAGGTCGCCGGCGCTGTCGCGCGGGTTCACGCCGAGCACGTTGCTCTCGAGGTGGCCCATCTCCTTCATCAGCTTGGCCCGCTCCTCGCGCAGCTTCTCCTCCAGCTCGCGCAGCTCGGCGTCGCTGAGGCGCTGCGGCCCGCGCGGCCGCACGCCCTTCCTCGCCGGGGCCGACGCGGGCCGCAGCGCCTCAGCGACGC
>CAZSQE010000536.1:0-1898 GCA_964608905.1 uncultured bacterium
GTCCGGCCGCCGGCGCCGGCCAGCAGTCGCTGCGAGTCGGCGGCCAGCGCCGCCGCGCGGTCGCGCGCGTAGGCGAAGCCGCCGCACTTCTCGATCAGCGCCCGCAGCTGGCTCCACTGCCCCGACGTCCACCGCTTGCGCAGTGCCAGCCGCCTGAGGCGCCGGCCGTCCGCCTCGCCCGCCTCGCGCAGCGCCGCGATCAGCGGCAGCGTCACCTTGCCCTCGGCGAGGTCGCCACCCACGGGCTTGCCGGTGACCTCGGGGTCGCCGAGGTAGTCGAGCAGGTCGTCCACGATCTGGAAGGCGGTGCCGAGGCGCTCGCCGAACTCGCGGAACGGCGCCCGCGCGCGCCGCGCCGCCGCGCCGCGCCCGAGGCCGGCGCCGATCTCGGTCGCCGCCCCCATGAGGGAGCCGGTCTTGGCCCGGATCAGCTCCTCGTACTGCGCCTCGGTCACCCCGAGGTCGTAGGCGTACTGGAACTCCAGCGCCTCGCCGCCGGTCATCTCCCCGACCACGCGGGTCAGCACCTCGAGGCCGAGGCCCAGCCGGTGCCGCACCATCACGTTCAGGGCGTGCCCGAACAGGTAGTCGCCCATGATGATGGCCATCTCGTCCGTCCACAGGCCGTTCACCGTCGGCCGGCCCCGCCGCAGCACGCTGCTGTCCACCGCGTCGTCGTGGATGAGCGCCGCCGCGTGCAGCATCTCCACCACCGCCGCCGACAGCACGGCGTCCTGGCCCACCGGGCCGCGCAGCCGCGCGGTCAGCAGCAGCAGCGTGGGGCGGATCTTCTTGCCCCGGGTCGCGAGCACGTGCCCGCCCACCCGGTTCAGGATGGGGATGGAGGTCCGGAACGCGTCGCGCAGCAGGCCCTGGACCTGCTCCAGCTCGCGGCGAACCGGCTTCTGGACCGCGGCGAAGGACATGTCGATTCTTCCGGGGACGGGGACGGTGCGGCCGTCAGAGAAGCGACGGAGGATAGGTGCGCCGCTTCGCGAGTGTCAAGCCCCGCCCTCCGGACGGCGCTCGGCCAGCCGCGCCAGCAACCGTTCGCGCGTGTTGCGCGCCGGGTCCTCCAGCACCTCCTCGAGCAGCGCCGCGAGCGCCGCGCCCACCGCCGGGCCCGGACCGACGCCGAGCGCGCGCATCACGTCCGCGCCGTCCACGGCCAGGTCGCGCACGTGCAGGGCGTGCGACTCGGCGCGCACGCGCTCGATCCGCCGGCGCAGGGGCTCGAGCTGCGCCGGGAAACCGGTCTTGAGCCCGTTGCCCAGCATGTCGGCGATGCGCACGTCGAACAGGTCGGCCACCGCCTCCTCCCCCACGCGGCGCAGCCAGCGCCGCACCGCCGCGTCGCTCCAGGCGGCGCGGTAGTCGAACATGTGCTCCCGCACCAGGTGCACGATCGCCGCCCGCTCGTCCGCCGGGAAGCGCAGCCGCTCGAGCAGCCGGTCGGCTTGTTCGGCCCCCGCGCGCTCGTGCTGGTAGAAGGTGCCCTCGCCCCGCCGCTCGACGCGGGTGTCGGGCTTGCCGATGTCGTGCAGCAGCGCCGCCCACCGCACCCGCGGCTTGGCGGCGGGCGCGTGGTCGCAGGCCAGCACGGAGTGGGTGTAGACGTCGTGGGCGTGCCATCGGTTCTGCGGCACGGCCCAGCAGCGCGCCAGCTCGGGCAGCCACAGTTCGAGGAGCCCCGCCCCCCGCAGCAGCTCCAGGCCCACCGACGGGCGCGGCGCGCCCATCAGGCGCACCAGCTCCTCGCGCACCCGTTCCATCGCCACCAGCCGGGCGCGGTCGCCCACGCCGCCCAGCGCGGCCCGCGTCGCGGCCTCCGGCTCGAGCCCGAGGGTGGCGGCGAAGCGCGCCGCCCGCAGCGGGCGCAACGCGTCCTCGCGGAAGCG
>CAZSQE010000537.1:0-1896 GCA_964608905.1 uncultured bacterium
ACCCGGTAGCGCCGCCCGGCGGGCAGCGGCCAGGCCCCGTCGCTCGCGGCGACGCGCACGAGGAGCCGCGCGCCCTCGAGGCGCGCCGCGAAGCGCGTGAGCCGGTACTGGCCGTCGCGATGGCCGAAGCCCTCGCCGGCGTCCTCGTAGAGCGTGCCCTCCGCCCGTCCCTGCCCGTCGAGGCAGACCAGCAACTCCACCTCCTCGAGCGGCCCCTCGTCCACGTGCTGCGTCACCGGCCCGAGCGGCACGACGGCGCCGCCGCGCACCAGCAACCGCGGCAGCTCGGGGTCGCGCGGGCCGCCCAGCACCTCGACCGGCCGCCAGAGGCCCTTCGGCAGCATCGGCACGTGCGAGCCGTCCTCGGTGAGGTCGGGCACCACCAGCAGGTCGGCGCCGAGCAGGAACGCGTGGTCCTCCGCGCGCAGGCGGTCGTCCCCCGGGTCGGCGAAGAAGACCGGGCGCGCCACCGGGAGCCCCTCCACCGCGGCCTCGCGGAACAGCGTGTAGAGGTACGGGAGCAGGCGGTAGCGCGTCTCGAGCGCCCGGCGGCAGGTGGCCTCGACCTCCGGCCCGAAGGACCACGGCTCCCGCCGCGGCGAGCCCTTCTCGCTGTGCGCGCGGGCGAAGGGCAGCAGCGCGCCGACGCCCATCCAGCGGGCGAACATCCGGCCGTCCGGCGCGCCGCCGAAGCCCCCGATGTCGGGCCCGCTCATCGGCTGCCCCGAGAGCCCGAGGTTGAGCGTCATCGGCACCGAGGCGGCGAGATGCTTCCAGGTGGCGCGGTTGTCGCCGGTCCAGCAGGCGGCGTAGCGCTGGGTGCCGATGAAGCCGGCGCGCGTCAGCACGAACGGGCGGCGCTCCGGCCGCGCGGCCAGCAGGCCCTCGCGCGTGGCGCGCGCCATGAGCGAGCCGTACACGTTGTGGTAGCGCAGGTGCAGCCCCGTGCCGCCCAGCTCCGGGTCGGCGCGGTGCCGGTTCGTCTCCGGCATCGTCTTCGTGTCGACGTCGAAGACCGCCGGCTCGTTCATGTCGTTCCAGATGCCGTCGGCGCCGGTGGCGGCGAAACCGCCCACCAGTCCGCCCCACCAGGCGCGCGTCGCCGCGCGCGTGAAGTCGGGGAACACGCAGGGCCCCGGCCAGACGCGCCCCACGTAGTCCCCGCCGTCCGCCGCCTTGACCCAGTGGTCGCCGGCGCTGCCCTGCTGGAAGACGGCGTAGCCCGGGTCGCGCTTCACCCCGGGGTCCACGATCCAGACCGAGCGGAACCCGAGCGCGTGCAGCGAGTCGTTGAACGCGCGCGGGTCCGGGAAGCCGGCCGGGCTGAACGTGAAGGGCCGGAACCCGTCCATGTAGTCGATGTCCAGCCACAGCACGTCGGCGGGCAGGCTCCGGCGGCGGAACTCCCGCGCCACCTCGAGCGCCTGCGCCGCCGGGTAGTACGAGTAGCGGCACTGGTGGAAGCCCAGCGCCCACTTCGGCGGCAGGGGCATGGGCCCGGTCAGGCCGGCGAGCGAGCGGAGCACCGACTGCGGGCTCGCGCCCTCGACCACGATCACCGGGAACGGCGGGCCCTGCGCGCGGAAGGTGACCCCCTCGATCAGGTCCACGGTGACGCGCCCGGGCGTGTCGGCGAGCAGGCCGTACGCGCTGCCGTCCGGCCGCACCGCCAGCACCCACGGGTGCGACTGGTACAGCGAGGGGGTGCCCTCGTCGTAGCCGTAGGCGTCGGTGTTCCAGCAGGTGGTCACCCGGCTGTTGCGCAGCAGGGGGCCCATCACCATGCCCGTGCCGTAGAGCGTTGTGCCGCGCTCCGGCTTCACGTGGGCCACGCGCAGGCCCTGCCGCGACGCGAACGCGGGCCGCACGCGCGACCCGGCGGGGGCCGCTCCGGGC
>CAZSQE010000538.1:0-1891 GCA_964608905.1 uncultured bacterium
GCGCAGCGAAAAGGAAGCGCTCGGGCGCCGCTGGCGGCAACGCCCGAGCGTGATCTACGAGTACCTGAACGCCGCCACCCCAACGGCGCGCCCTGACCGTCGCTGACACAGCGCGCTGTGGTGGCGCATTTCCAGTGCTGCGGTCCACCCCGCGCCGAAAGTAAGCTTTTGCGAACCATCCCCCTTGCGCCGGGGTTCGCCATGGCGTACTATGGTCCATGTACCGCCGGCCCAACGCCGACGGTCCGGGGAATCATGACCATCAGCACCACCGCCATCGCCCGCGCCTACCGCCTCGCCCACTCCCACGGCCACGGGTGGTCCGTGGAACGCCCCCAGTGGGCGCTGGAACTCGTTACCGCCGGGATGCCCGCTGCGCTCGCGGCGGAGGCGATCCTCGCCGCGTGGGACTGGGCCGCGGCCCGGGAACGGGCCGAGCGTGTCCGCGCCGAGCACGCGGAGCCGACCCCGGATGGGTCGTGGCTCGCATCCGCGTCGGACCAGGACGCATCGGATGAGGCAGCGCGGCGCGGCGCGATCGCTGAGCGCGCCTGGGCCGCGGTCCAGACCTGGGCCGCCAATGCCGGCCTGGACGCGGTCATCACCGCGACCGGAGCCGCGGAGCATCGTGCGCCTCGGACGGTCGCAGAGGCCCTCGCGGCCAATGCCATCGCCGAGGCTGAGGCAGAGAATGAGGAGGACATCGTCGTGGGCCTCCGGTGGACGCCGGACGCGCATGGAGACGTCCGTCACACGACGTGCACGGGGGCCACAGAGTGGTATATCCGCGCCGACGGGCTGGTCCGTATCCGCCGCCTCGACACGCGCATCGATCGGGTCTCCAATATCCTCGCGTCGGCCACCATCCGCGCCGATGGTCTCTGGCGCGCCGAGGTGTCCGCGGAGGCTAGCGAGCTCGATCTAACTAGGCTCAGCGAGTGCATCGAGGCGGCGCTCGAGCTGCCGCAGGGAGCCGCTACCAGGGGGGTCCTCCTCGGCTGCGACCCGTATGACCTGCGGCGACGTGCGGAGCGTGGAGACGCCCGGGCCGCGGCTGCATTGCTGCCGCTGCCGGTAGCGATGCAGTTGGCAGAGGTGGTACGATGACCGCGCGCCCGTCACCCGCCATCGCTTCCGCCCTCGGGGACCTGGTCGCTGCCCACCGCGTCGAGGACGCCGCTCGAGAGGCGTTCTCCCGGGACGCTTCGGACGAGCACTTGCAGGAGTTCATCGCGGCGGTCACCGCCCGCCGCCTCGCCGAGGAGACCTTCGAGCGCGCCGCGGGCCGGAGGGCGAGCCGATGACCGAGCTCGAGCACATCGCCACGGTCCTGTCGCGGATGCCGCAGCTCGACGAGCGCGCCCGCAAGCTGCTCGCCGCTGCCGCTGCCGACCACCCCAACCTGGCGGCGCTCGACGGCGCCATCCGCTCCCTGTCGCGCCGCCCCGGGGACTACTGGTGGATCGGCGACGAGTGCCTCCAGTGCACTGGGATCGAGGGCGGCTCGCACCGCGAGCGCTCTGTCGCCGCCTACGACCCCGAACTCGGGGTCTCTCTGTGCCCCGACTGCGGGGCAATCGTCGCCTGGGCAGAGGCGCCAGAGGTCCGCTCGGACCCGCGGTGCCGCGAGTGCCAGGGGCGCGAGAGTTGTCCCCCGACCCTGCGTGACGGAGGCGCGGGCGGGGCCGGGGGCGAGACTACGCCGGCGCCCGCCGGGGAGGAGGCGTGATGTCCGCTGAGCGCTACTCGCTCGGCACCGTCACGGTGCGGGTGAGGGTCCAGGGACCCATCGGGATCTCTGCCACCGCTCCCGTGGTGGCCGTCCGCTACGATGACGGCACCTGGGACGCTGAGACCCCGCGCCAGCACGAGGTGCTCCAGTGGACGATCG
>CAZSQE010000539.1:0-1890 GCA_964608905.1 uncultured bacterium
ACGTCATGGCCCGCCGCCCGCAGGCGTCGCGCCACCTCCCGCATCAGGCCGCCCACCTGCTCCTGCAGGAACGGCAGCGGGCCGAGGCGGATCCAGCCCGCGCGCAGCAGGCCCAGCAGCGCCTGCCGGTCGAAGTCGGCCACCGCCTGGAGCATCTCGCCGAGGCCCGTGTCGCCCGCGCTCCCGGGCGGGACGGCAGGGAGCGGCACGGCCGGCGCGCCGGACGGGGCCGGCAGGGTCAGCAGGGCGTCGAGGCCGGCGGGCCCGAGGCCGAGCACTTCGGCCGGACGGTGCCCGCGGTCCAGCAGCCGGGCCACCTTGCCCAGGCGGGCGACGAGGCCGACCGGGTAGAGGCGGTGCCCCGAGGGCTTGCGCTCCGGGGCGGGCGAGCCGTAGCGCCGCTCCCACGTGCGCAGGGTCGCCACCGGGATGCCGGTCGCGCGGGACAGGGCACCGATCGAGAGGAGGCCGGGGGCGGGCGCGGCGCCCGGGCGCCTGCGGCTGGCTCGCTCCTGCATCGTGGTCCCTCCCCCCCGGCCCCGCCGGTGCCGTCGTCGCCCGGCGCGGGGAGGGCCCTCCTCCCCCGCGAGCAGCGGGCAGTCTAACGCACGCTTGGATGCAGAGCAAATGAATAGGTTTCATGACAGGCGGCACCTGGAACCGCAAGTGCCTTTACCCCTAAGCGATACGTTACTCGTTCTGTGGCGCGGATAACCTCTCACAGCGCATACCCATTCAAAAGCACTTCATTCCCCGCATCTCCGTCGCGCCCGGCGCATCGAAGTGCCCGTTGCCCGTGAAGCCGGCGGCGGTCGTTCCCGACGCAGCCGCCCCAGAGCGCAGGACAGGAACCGCACCGAATCGAGGACGTCATGAGGAACTTCACCCGCTTCTCCGTGATCGCGCTGGCCGTCGTCTCGGCCTTCACCCTCTCGAGTTGTGGCGATGACAACGGCCCGACCGCCCCGATCCTCAAGGCCCGAGTGATGGCCGTGCACGCCTCCCCCGACGCCCCCGGCGTGGACCTGCTGGTGGACGACGCGGTCGCCGGCACCAACCTGACGTACCCGAACAACACCCCGTACCTCGAGGTCCGGGCCGGCACGCGCAACGTCAAGGTCAACGTGACCGGCACCTCGACGACGGTCATCGAGGCCGACCTGCCGCTGTCGGCCAACGCGTACTACTCGGTGTTCGCCACCGACGCCGTCGCCAACATCGCCCCCCTGGTGCTGACCGACGACCTCACGACGCCCGCCGCCGGCAAGGCCCACGTGCGCTTCGTGCACCTGTCGCCCGACGCCCCGGCCGTGGACGTGGCGGTGACCTCGGGCCCGGTGCTCTTCGGCAACACCGCGTTCAAGGGCTACTCCGCCTTCACGCCGGTGGACGCCGGCACGTATGACCTCGAGGTGCGCCTCGCCGGCACCTCCACCGTGGTGCTGTCGCTGCCCGGCATCACGCTCACGGCGGGCAAGATCTACACCGCCTGGGCGAAGGGCTTCGTCGCCGGGGCCGGCGCCCAGGCGATCGGCGCACAGATCATCGTCAACAACTGACGGCCGCCACCGCCCGGCCCGGGACGCCCCGCGAGGCGTCCCGGGCCGTCGCGCGATAACGGAGGACCCGTGACACCCCTCTCCAGCACCACCCCCCCGGGACCGCACGGCGGCGGCCCGGGCGACGACGCATCCGGGTGCGCCCCCGCTGGCCGCCGCGGGGCGGCCGTGCCACACTGCCGGCGATGAACGTCCTCGTCACCGGCGCCACCGGCTACATCGGCGGGCGGCTCGTGCCCCGGCTGCTGGCCGCGGGACACCGTCTGCGGTGCCTGGCGCGCGACCCCTCGCGGCTCGCCGGCCGGCCCTGGCCGGGCGTGGAGGTCGTGGC
>CAZSQE010000540.1:0-1887 GCA_964608905.1 uncultured bacterium
GGCGATGGCCGTGAGCGGTCGGTGGGCCGGACTGCTGGAGAGCGTCTGGGCGTACCGGTTGCGGGAGCTGCGCCACCGCTGGACCTTCCCGCGGACCTACCACCGCATGGATCAGGTGCGGCGGCGCTACCGCGAGTGCACGGACCGCAAGCCCGAGGCGGTCATCCGCCGCGAGATGCGTGCCTCGCAGCGGTTCTGGGGCTGCCAGCCGCTCCACTACCTGCGCTACGGCCTTTACCGTGCCGACCGGCCGCTCACCGAGCGCCAGTTGCTCGCCTACATCCCCGAGTTCTTCTTCTACGGTCTCTTCCTGCCGTACCACGATCGCGAGGACGACGCGGTCGTGCTGCGGGACAAGCTGCTCGCCGAGCAGCTCTTCCACGGCGCGGGCATCCGGCAGCCCCCGTCCGTCGGCAAGCTGGTGCACGGGCGACTCGCCGCCCGCGACCTGCGGGAGACGACGTTCACGGCGCTGCTGGGCGCCCTGCGCGAGCGGGACGCCGCGAAGGTGTTCGTGAAGCCCGCCGACGGCCAGGGTGGCCGGGGCATCTGGATCTTCGCGCGCACCGCCGACGGCGGCTACGCGACGGCGGAGGGGGAGGCCCTCTCGGAGGCGCTCCTGCTCCGCCTGGCGGCGGAGCGCGACTACGTCGTCCAGCCGGGCATCGTGCAGGCGGCGCACATGTCGGCTGTCCATCCCCACTCGGTCAACTCGTTCCGCACCGTCACCGAGAACCTCCACGGCCGCGTGCGCGTGGTCTGCTCGGTCCTGCGGGCGGGGCGGTCCGGCCGCCAGGTGGACAACACCTGCCAGGACGGGCTGGTGGTCCCGCACGACGTGGAGACCGGCACGGTCGTGGCCCCGGCCTACACCGAGCTGGAGGAGTCCTTCGCGCGGCACCCGGACACCGGGTTCGCGTTCATCGGCTGGCGGATCCCCGGCTGGGACGAGGTCGCCCGCTTCGCCGTCGAGTCGGCCGCGCGCCTGCCACAGTTCACCTACCTCGGCTGGGACATCGCCGTGGACGAGGACGGGCCGCTGGCCATCGAGACCAACCTGGGCTTCGGGCTGGACGGCTTCCAGGTGGGCGTGGGCGGGCTGCGCGAGGCCTACCGCATCGAGGACCCGTCGTTCTACTGGCGGCACCGCCGGCCGCGGCGCTAGCTGGCCAGCGCCGCGCCTCCGGCCTCAACCGGCGTACCACAGCACGGCGAAGAAGTGGCACACGGTGCCGGCCAGCACGCACACGTGCCAGAGCGCATGCGCGTAGCGCCGCGGCGAGGCGTAGAAGACCACGCCGCCCGAGTAGGCCAGCCCGCCGGCCAGGAGCCAGAGGAGCCCGGCGGGGCCCACCTCCCGCCAGAACGGCCGCGCCGCGGCCAGCACGAGCCAGCCCATGCCGAGGTAGAGCGCGCTCGAGAGCACCGGGTGCCACAGGGCACGCAGCGCCTTGAGCGTGATGCCGAGGGCCGCGAGTCCCCAGACGACGCCGAACAGCGTCCAGCCCCACGGCCCGCGCAGGGCGCCGAGCGTGAACGGGGTGTAGGTGCCGGCGATCAGCAGGTAGATCGAGCCGTGGTCGAGGACGCGGAACACCCGCTTGGCCGCCGGGTGGGTGAGCGCGTGGTAGAGGGTGGAGGACAGGTAGAGCGTCAGCATCGAGACGAGGAAGACGCTCGAGCCGACCACGTCCCACGCCGAGCGCTGCTCGACCGCGGCGAGCAGGAGGAACGGCGCGCCGGTGAGCACGGCCAGCACGCCGAGGCCGTGGGTCACGGCGTTGGCGATCTCCTCCCCGGTGCTCTGGGGCCGCCTCGTGTGCTTCACCCGCCGACCAGCGCCGCGTGCAGCGCGCGCGCCGCGTCGGCCGCCCGCCCGCCCGGCAC
>CAZSQE010000541.1:0-1886 GCA_964608905.1 uncultured bacterium
ACCCCGCGAACTGGGCGCGCCCGCGCGTGCGCACGCTGGCCGTGGCCAGCGGCAAGGGCGGCGTGGGCAAGAGCAACCTGTGCGCGAACCTCGCCGTGGCCCTGGGTCAGCGGGGCGCGCGCGTGCTGCTGCTCGACGCCGACCTCTCGCAGGCGAACCTCGACCTGCTGCTCGGCGTGCACCCCCGCTACGACCTCCAGCACGTGCTCGAGGGCGGCCGCCTGCTCGAGGAGATCGTCGTCGAGGGGCCGGCGGGCGTGCGCCTGATCCCCGCCGCCTCCGACGTGCCCGAGCTCGCGGAGCTGGACGACTACCGCCGCGAGTTCCTGCTGCGCGCCGTCGGCACGCTCGAGGGCGACGCCGACCTGGTCCTCATGGACACCGCCTCCGGCGTGTCGCGCGACACGCTGGCGTTCTGCCTCGCCGCCGACGACGTCCTCGTCATGACCACGCCCGAGATGCCGGCGTTCGCCGACGCCTACGGCCTGATCAAGATGCTGGGCGCGCAGGGCGTGCGCCGCGCGCCGCACCTGCTGGTGAGCCAGGCGGCCAGCCCGGAGGAGGCCGAGGAGACCGCCCACCGCATCCGCCTCGTGGCCCGCCGTTTCCTGCGCCTCGAGGTGGACTCGTGGGGCGCCGTGCCCGACGACCCGGCCGTCCCGCGCGCCGTGCGCTGCCAGGAGCCGGTCGTCACCGCCTTCCCGCAGTCCCCGGCGGCGGCCGCCTACCGCGCCCTCGCCGAGCGCCTGTGGAGCCCGGTCCCCGATCCCGAAGCCCACGTCAACGATCCCGAGCGCCAGCTGGCGGGTGCACGCCGCGACCGCCAGCGGCTCGGTGCCTGAGGAGAGCGAACATGGCCCACCCCGCCGCCGCCCGTTCGCGCACCGCGACCGCCAAGCCCGCCGGACCCGCGCGCAGCGCGGGTACCCCCGCGCGCAGCGCGGGTACCCCGGCGCGCAGCCGACGTCCCGCCGCCTCCGTGCGCCCCGCCGCGACGGCGGCGGCCCTCCGGCTGCTGCCGTCGCCCGAGCCGGTGACCTACTCGAAGGAGGACCTGCTGCACCGCTTCGCGCCGCTGGTGCGCCACGTGGTCGAGCGCGTCGCCGCGACGCTGCCGCGCAACGTGGACCACGAGGACCTCTACTCGGCGGGCGTGCTGGGCCTGCTCGACGCGCACGCCAAGTTCGACCGGCGCAAGGGCGTCAAGTTCGAGACCTACGCGGTGTGGCGGATCAAGGGCGCGGTGCTGGACCAGCTCCGCGCCCTCGACTGGGTGTCCCGCTCGATGCGCCGCAAGGCGCGCGCCCTCGACGGCGTGACGCGCGCGCTCGACCAGCGGCTGGGCCGCGCCGCCTCCGAGGAGGAGCTGGCGCGGGAGCTCAAGATGAAGCGCGGCGACTTCTACCGCCTGCTCGACCACGTCCGCGGCGCCGTGCTGGTCTCGCTGGACGAGGCCCGCTCGTGCGACGACCAGGAGTCGTCGACGCTCGGTGACCACCTCGCCGACCCGCAGGCCGTGGACATGGGGGCGCGGCTCGAGGAGGAGCAGACGCGGCTGGTGCTGCTGCGCACCCTCGACCTGCTGCCGGAGCAGGAGCGGCTGGTGGTCGCGCTCTACTACTACGAGCACCTGACCCTCAAGGAGATCGGGCGGACCCTGGGCATCTCCGAGTCCCGGGTCTCCCAGGTCCACACCCGCGCCATGTCCCGGCTGCGCCTGCGCATGGGCCGCGCCCTGTCGGGAGAGGAGAGGGCGGCGTGAGCGACGGACGCGCGACGACGGCCCTGCCGGCCCCCCGGCACGCGGCGCTGCGCGACGCGGTCCGCGACGCGGCGGCCGAGCTGGAGGCCGCCGGGCAGGGCGGCGTCGCGCAGCGGCTGCGCGA
>CAZSQE010000542.1:0-1886 GCA_964608905.1 uncultured bacterium
GAGGATGCAGAAGGCGTCGTCGCGGAACTCGAGCAGGACCGGCGGGCGCCCGCCGTTCGAGGGCCCCACGCCCACCTCGGCGACGAGGCCGGTGGGCAGCAGCGCGTCCACGGTCTCCGAGACCGTCGAGCGGGAGAGGCCGGTGCGGCGGGAGATCTCGGCGCGCGAGATCCGCTGCTCCTTCCAGATGAGGCGCAGGTTCGACTCCGTCAACGGGCTGCGCCGCCCGCGGGTCGCGCGCGGCGCCCGGTCCGCCGCCGCCGTGCGCCGTCCCGTCACCGCGATCCGTCTCGTCCGCACCCGCGCCTCCCGCACCGCCGTGCCTACCGGTGGAAGTAGAGGTTGTCCACGTAGACCGTCCTCGTGTCGCCCGAGAGCACGAGCTGGGCGAGGTGCGCGCGCGCGAGGAGGTTGGCGAAGTCGGCCAGCGGGACCTCGAGCCCGACCCAGCGGCCGGTCGCCAGCGCCGGCGTGGAGGCCGAGTTGAACGTCAGCTCGTGCTCGCTGTCGTCGCCGCCGCCGTAGATGCCGTTGGCGCCGAAGTCCACCAGCTTGACGCGGAAGGTCGTGCCGGAGGGGATCCAGACGTCCATGTGGAAGTGGGTCATCGCCGTGGCGTCCACGGTGTTCGAGGTGAACTCGATGCCGGCGTAGATCAGGTTCGTGTAGAGCTTGAGGTCGTCGCCGCCGATGTTCAGGCTGGTGACGTCGGCCACGTCCCAGTCCGCCGACCACTTGTCCACCGGGCGGTTCGGGTAGGCGTTGCTGAAGAGCGAGATGACGGAGGCGGCGGGCAGGGTGGGCACCGGGGCCAGCCCGGGCGTGAACGGGGCGGCGTTCACCGTGATCGCGCCCCGCGCCAGCGTGGTGTCGAGCCGGGCGGTGATGGCGGCGGTGCCCTCGCCGACCACGCGGATGGTCCCGTCGCCGATGGTGGCGACCGCCGGGTTGGACGAGGCGTAGTCGAAGTAGCCCGACATGTGCCCGACCACGACCGAGTCGCCGGTCGCGAGGTCGAAGGTGGTCTTCGTGCCCGAGACGGCGGCGGTGGCGCCGACGAAGGTGTTCAGCGTCTGGGGCGTCATCGCCGGGCGCGGGTGGGTGATCGTGCCGAGCCGCTCGAAGCGGATGTCGTCGAACCACAGGACGTAGCCCGAGCCGCCCTGCGGCGCCGCGGCGAAGAAGAAGAGGCCGCGCTCCGCGGTCAGCCGGGCGGGCCGGGGGACGGGCACGACGATCCTCGTCCAGGTGGTCGTCACCGGGATCGCGTTGCGCAGCGCCTCGAACTTCGACGTGCCGGTGTTGTCGTTGCCGAACCCGGCGACGTCCACGGTCACGGCCCGGCTGGCCTTGGCGTAGAAGGTGAGCGCGTCGTAGCCGGTGAGGTCGCGCGGCTGCGTGGTCACGAACGCGCCGCCGGCGTAGTTGCCGAGCGGCACGGTGACGCGGATGCAGCCCGCGCCCAGGTACTGCTCGGTGACGTCGGTGCCCAGCGCGTCGAGCTGCGAGTTGCCGAAGGCCTGGAACTCGACCGCCCCGGTGAAGGCGTCCTCGAAGACGATCGGGTCCGTGCTGAGCGGCCACGGGCGGAGCGGGCCGGGGTCCCGGCTGCAGCCCGTCGTGGCGAGGAGCGCCAGAGCCAGGGCTCCGGCCAGCCGCATCGAGGTTCTGGGAGTCATTCGAGGCCTCCGGGCCCGGGAACTCGGGTCAGCCGCGCGGGGGGCCCCGGCGAGCGTTCGGGGCCGTCCCCACTTTGTTTGCACACCGAACAATCTAGGAACAAAGGCCCTTCCTGTCAAGCCGGCTCGAGGTCCTCCGGGTCGCCGGCCAGGAGCCCGTCGTCCCCCTCCTCGACTACAAAGGCTTCGCGATGACGCGCACGACAA
>CAZSQE010000543.1:0-1884 GCA_964608905.1 uncultured bacterium
CGCCGGCACGGGCGGACGCCGCGCCGGCGCCCCGGCGGAGCGGAGGCCGTTCCGGCCGCGGCGCTGGGCGCTGCTGCTGGCGCTGGCGGCGGGGCTGGTGGTGGCCGCCGACCTGTTCTTCCCGGCCGGCCTGCTCCCGCCGCGCGGGACGCGCACCGTCCTCGTCGAGCGCGGCCAGTCGCTCGACCACGTCGCCGGGGAGCTGAAGCGCGTCGGGCTGCTGCGCGGCCGGCTGGGCTTCCAGGTGCTGGCGCGGCTCATGGGGCTGGACCGGCGCATCAAGGCGGGGCAGTACGAGTTCGCGCTGGGCACCACCGTGCCGGGGCTGCTGCGGGCGCTGGCGCAGGGGATGAGCGGCCTGAACCTCGTCACCATCCCCGAGGGCCTGACGCTGCTCGAGACCGGGCAACTGCTCGCCGGCCACCTCGGCGTGCCGGCGGCCGAGTTCGACTCGCTGGGCCGCGACCCGGCCTTCTGCGACTCGGTCGGCGTGGACGCGCCCACGCTCGAGGGCTACCTCGGCCCCGACACCTACGAGTTCCTGCCCGGCACCCCGCCGGAGCTGGCGCTGCGCACGATGGTGGCGCGGCAGCAGGAGGCGCTGCGCCGCGCCGGCGCCGGGCACGACTCGCTGCCGCTCGGCCTGTCGCTGCACCAGCTGCTCGTGCTCGCCTCCATCGTCGAGTCCGAGGCGCAGCGCGCGGCCGAGCGGCCGCGCATCGCGCAGGTGTACCTGAACCGGCTGGCCGCCGGCATGCGGCTGCAGGCCGACCCGACCGTGGCCTACGGGCTGGGCATGAACCCGCGCTCGCGGCTCTACCTGAAGCAGCTGCGGCACGACTCGCCGTTCAACACCTACCTGCGCGAGGGCCTGCCGCCCGGCCCGATCTGCAGCCCGGGCGAGGCCTCCATCGCCGCGGCGGTGAAGCCGGCGCGCGAGGAGCGGGCGCTGTACTTCGTGGCCCGCGGCGACGGCAGCCACCTGTTCGCGCGCACCTACCCCGAGCACCTCGAGAACATCCGCCGCGCCCGGGTGCTGCGCGCCGACGCGGCCGCGGCCGCGGAGTCGCTGCAGGCGGTGGACTCGCTGGCGCGCCGGTAGGTGGTGGGGCGGGCGCGGGAGGAGCGGGAGGCCGCGGGTCCCTGCCCTCGGGCGCGCGCGATTCCCGGAACACGGCGGCTGGGTGCAAGAATATTGGCTATTGACAGGCTTTCGGGCTCCCGCGGCGTTCCGACCGTCGCTCCGTTCTGGCGGTTCACCAGGATGCGTACGCCGGGCGTGGGCGAGATTTCGAGCCTCATTAGGTCATCGCGCTCGGACTGCGTCGCGTCGTGCGGCGTGCGTTGATCTGAGAGAGCCGAAAACGGGCGTGCTAGACTGCGTGCACACGCCCCGACCCGCGAGCGGGTACCTCACCCGCAATCAGGCCCCCGCGGAGTCACACCGATGAGCACCTACACGCTCTCCCACCTGTCGGACCAGTCCCTGCTCCGCGAGCTCCGGTCGCTCGTCACCCGGGACCGTGCGACCACGGCGCTCCTGATCGCCCACCTGGGCGAGGTCGACTCGCGCCGGCTGTACGCCCCGGCGGGCTACCCGTCCATGTTCAACTACTGCGTCCAGGAGCTGGGCTTCTCCGAGGACATCGCCTACAAGCGCATCCAGACGGCCCGCGCGGCCCGGCAGTTCCCCGCCATCCACGCGATGCTGGCCGACGGCCGTCTGCACCTGACCGCCGTGGTGTTCCTGGCGCCGCACCTGGCTCCCGACAACGCCGACGGGCTGCTCGCGGCCGCCTCCCACAAGAGCAAGGCCCAGATCGAGCTGTTGCTGGCCGAGCGCTTCCCGCGGCCCGACCTGCCCGCGCTCGTCGCCCCGCTGGC
>CAZSQE010000544.1:0-1874 GCA_964608905.1 uncultured bacterium
CGCGGGCCGTCGTTCCCAACGCGAGGTGCCCCATGCTGTCCATCCGCTCTCTCGTCAAGGTCTACCCCGGTCCGGTCGCCGCGCTGCAGGGGATCGACCTCGAGATCCCCCTCGGCATGTTCGGGCTGCTCGGGCCCAACGGGGCCGGCAAGTCCACCCTCATGCGCATCCTCGCCGGCCTGCTCGAGCCCACCTCCGGCGCGGTGACGCTCGACGGCGAGGACGTGCTCGCCCGCCCCGAACGGCTGCGCGCGCGGCTCGGCTACCTGCCGCAGGACTTCGGCTTCTACCCCCACCTGACCGGCGAGCAGATGCTGACGCACCTGCTGCGGCTCAAGGGGGTGTCGGCGCCGCGCGGCGAGCGCGCGCTGGCCGGCGAGCTGCTCGAGCGCGTGAACCTCTCCTACGCGGCGCGCCGCAAGGTGAAGGCCTTCTCGGGCGGCATGCGCCAGCGCCTCGGCATCGCCCAGGCCATCGCCGGCGACCCGCGCCTGCTCATCGTGGACGAGCCCACCGCCGGCCTCGACCCCGAGGAGCGCCTGCGCTTCTACCACCTGCTCACCGAGCTGGCCGAGGGACGCACCGTCATCCTCTCGACCCACATCGTCGAGGACGTGGCGGTGCTCTGCCCGCGCTTCACCGTCATCCGCCACGGCCGCATCATCGCCGACACCACGCCGCGCGCCGCCCGCGCCGCGCTCGAGGGCGCCGTCTTCGAGGGCACCGTCACGCCGGCCGAGCTGCCGGCGCTGCGCCACGAGCGCGCGGTGACGCAGGCCATCCTCGTCGAGGGCCGCCACCGCGTGCGCGTGCACGACGCGTCGGGCTCCGTGCCGCCGGGCTTCGAGCCGGCGACGCCGACGCTCGAGGACGCCTACCTCGTGCTCATGCGCGCCGCCAACGGCGGGAACGGGGCGGGCGCGGCCGCCGCCGCGCCCGCCGGCGCCGGGTCGACGCGATGAGCCCGCGGCGGCTGGGCGAGGTCTTCCGCCAGGAGTTCTCGCACGTCCTGCGCCGGCCCCTGCTGTGGGTGCTGTTCCTCATCCTCGGGCTGATGGCGTGGATGATGTCCACCGGCGACGCCTCGATCGACTCCGGCAACACCGCGGTCGGCGGCTCGCGCGCCTGGATCACCTCGGAGTTCGCCGTCGCGCAGCTGCTGGCCATGCTGGTGGGGATCGTCTACGCGTTCTTCGTCTCCGTCGCCGCCGGCATGGCGGTGATCCGCGACGAGGACCAGCGGATCGGCGAGCTGCTGCACGCCACGTCGCTCAGTCCCGCGGAGTACGTGTGGGGCAAGTTCGCCGCCGTCCTCGCCGGCTTCGTCGCCCTGCTGGCCGCGAACCTCGCCCTCATGGCGCTCTTCAACCACGTGCTGCCGCACGGCGAGAACGTCGAGACCATCGGGCCCTTCGCCTGGGCCAGCTACCTGCGGCCCGCGCTGCTCTTCGCCCTGCCCTCGCTGGTGGGCATGGCCGGGGCGAGCCTCGCCATCGGCACGCTCACGCGCCGGCCCATCCTCGTCTTCGCCTTCCCGGTGGCGGCCATCCTGCTCGGCGCCACGCTGGTGTGGAACTGGTCGCCCTCCTGGCTGGCGCCGGCGGTGAACCACCTGCTGGTCGTGCTCGACCCCACCGGCATCCGCTGGCTCAACGAGACCTGGCTCAACGTGGACCGCGGCGTGGACTTCTACAACCGCGCCCCGCTGCGCGGCGACCCCTGGTTCTGGCTCAACCGCGCGCTGGTGCTGGCGCTGGGGCTCGGCTCCGTCCTGCTCACGCAGGCGCGCTTCGCCGCCGGCCTGCGCGGCGCGCGGGCGCCGCGCCGCGTGCGCGGGATCGCACTGACGCCGACGCAAGGCCTGGCGCGCGGCA
>CAZSQE010000545.1:0-1873 GCA_964608905.1 uncultured bacterium
CCTGCGCGCGACGGGGGAGCGGGTGGACCTCGGCGACCTGCTGGATGCCGTCGCCGCGGTGGACGCGCGCGCGCTGCGCGGCATCGGCGGCGGCGGCACGCTGGCCTTCGACCTGCGCGTGGCCGGGCGGACGGGCCCGGGCGCGCGTCCGGCCGTGACCGGCACGGTCACGGTGGCCGACGGCTCGTTCCGCTACCCGGGCGCCCCGGTGGGCGTGGACGGCCTCGCCTTCCTCGCGCGGCTCGAGCCCGACGCGGTGGTGGTGGACGAGCTGCGCGCGCGGGTGGGCGGCGAGCCGCTGCGCGCCCAACTGGCGGTGAGCCGCTTCGCCGACCCGCAGGCGCGCTTCGCCGTCAAGGGGGGACTGGACCTGGCGGCGCTCTCGCAGGCGCTGGCGCCGAAGGACACGAAGGTGGCGGGGCGCGCCGAGCTGAACGTGCGCGGCAGCGGGCGCGTGCGCGACCCCGGCTCGTTCGTGCTCGAGGGCCGCGCCGCGCTCGCCAACGGCAGCCTCGAGGGGCCGGTGCTGCCGCGGCGGGTGGAGGCCATCTCGGCCGCGGTGCAGTTCGCGCCCGAGCGGGCCACGGTGCGCGGGCTCACCGCCCGGGCCGGGAAGTCGTCGTTCACGCTCGACGCCTCGCTCACCCGGCCGCTGGCGCTCGCCCGCCCGACCGGCACGGTCGCGCCGGCGGGCGTGACCTTCACCTTCCGCTCGCCCTGGCTCGACCTCGCCGAGTTGCTGCCGCCCGGGCCGGGCAGCCCGCTCGTCTTCAACGCGCGCGGCGGCGGCCGCGTCGAGATCGCGCGCTTCATCAACCAGAGGCTCGACGTCGAGGACGTGGTCGCCAACGTCTCGCTCGAGCCCGCGGTCGTCGCCGTGCCGTCCTTCGCGCTGCGCGCCTACGGCGGCACGGTCACCGGGCGGGCGAGCTTCGGCTTCCGCGACCCGTCGAGCCCCAGTTTCGCCGTGTCCGGCCGCGCCGACACGGTCGAGGTGGACCGCGTGCTCTCGGCCTGGAGCCCGGCCCGCGGCCTGCTGACCGGCGTCACCGGCGCGGACTTCGACCTCTCGGGCGACGGGGTGCGGCCCGAGCAGCTGCGCGGCTCGCTGGGCGCGGTGGGGCTGGCGCTGCTGGCGCAGGGCCGGCTCTCCGGCCCGGTGATGGACGCCATCGCCGCGGCCACGCGCACCCCGGCGCTGCGCGAGGTCTCGCTGCGCGACCTGCGGCTGCCGTTCCGCGTCGAGCGCGGCCGGGTGGTCACCGACTCGGTGCGCTTCGCCGGTCCGTCCGGGGACTGGCAGGTGTCCGGCATGGTCGGCTTCGACGGCTCGCTCGACTACGCGGTGAGCGCCACGCTGCCGCCGTCGGTCGCTTCGGGCGGCTCGTGGCGGGACGCGCTGGCGGCGGGGCTGCTGAGCGACGGCCAGGGCCGGCTGCTGGTGGACCTGCGGGTGAGCGGGACGGCGAAGTCGCCGCGCGTCGCGCTGGACACCCGGACCATGCGCGACCGGCTGGCCGGCCGGGCGACCGACGCGCTGCGCGAGCAGCGTGCGCGCCTGGGCGAGACGCTCCTGCGGGCGGTGGCCCCGGCGCCGCGCGACAGCGCGGCGGCCGACAGCGGTCGCGCCGGCACGACCGCTCCCGCCTCGCCGAAGGAGACGGCCCGCGAGCTGGAGAAGCAGGGCCGCGACCTGCTGCGGGGCCTCCTCGGCCGGAAGGGCGCCGCGCCGGCGGATACGGCGGGACGCTAGCCTTCCGCGGCGGCGGCGGAGTCCCGCGCCGCGCGCGCGTCGGCGGCGAGCGGCGCCAGCTCCTCGATCCGCAGCCGCAGCAGCTCGGCCGCGGCCAGCGTCGAGGCCGGCGGTCCCTCC
>CAZSQE010000546.1:0-1867 GCA_964608905.1 uncultured bacterium
ACCGGGGCGCGGTAGTATCGGCGGGCGACTTCCTCCCTGCATCCGCCACCGTCCGGAGACTCCATGAGAACGCAAGCGCTCGGCAGCAGTTCCCTCGTCTCGTCGCGTCTCGCCTACGGCTGCATGCGCCTCGCCGGCACGATGGACCGCTCCCGGCTCACCGCGGAGCGCGAGGCGGCGGGCCGCCGGGCGGTGCTCGCCGCCTGGGAGGCCGGCTACACCCACTTCGACCACGCCGACATCTACGGCAACGGGCTGTGCGAGGAGATCTTCGGCCGCGTGCTGCGGGAGGTCCCCGGCATGCGCGAGCGCGTCGTCATCGGCACCAAGTGCGGCATCCGCTGGCAGGGCGACCCCGACCCGTCGGCGCCGCACCGCTGGGACTTCTCGCGCGAACACATCGTCCGCTCGTGCGAGGCGTCGCTGAAGCGGCTGGGCGTCGAACGCATCGACCTCTACATGCTGCACCGGCCCGACTATCTGGCCGACCCGCAGGAGATCGCCGCCGCGTTCGGCCAGTTGAAGAGCCAGGGCAAGGTGCGCGAGTTCGGGGTGAGCAACTTCCGCCCGTCGTACCTGTCCATGGTCCGCGACGCCTGTCCCCGGCCGTTCGTGGTCCACCAGGTGGAGATCCACCTCGCGCGCCTCGACTGCCTCGAGGACGGCACTCTCGACCAGTGCCTCGGGGACGGCATCACGCCGGTCTCGTGGAGCCCGCTCGCCGGCGGCCTGCTGGGCGACGGCGGCCGGCCCGATCCGAAGGACCCGCGCGCCGCCGGCCTGCGTGCGCTGCTCGAGCTGCTCGACGCCACGGCGAAGCGCCTGGGCGTGACCCGCACGGTCCTGTCGCTGGCCTGGCTGCTGCGGCACCCGGCCGGCATCGTCCCCGTCGTGGGCAGCACCGACCCCGCGCGCATCCGCGACGCGGTGCGCGCCGACGCGCTCGAGCTGAGCCGGGAGGACTGGTACACGATCCTGGTCGCGGCCCGGGGGCAGGGACTTCCCTAGGATACCGGGCTCATCCGCCTCATCCCCTTGACGCGGTTCGCCGTCCGCGCGTGGGCTCCAGCCCGACGGCGCGGCCGCCGATCGGTATCTCCGGTCCCCGCCTCCACGCAAACTAAAGCGCAGGACTTTCGCCGCCGATGACCTGACCGGTAGCGAGTCACTGTGGTTCACCCAACCCCTCGTGTGGTGAGCGGCGCATGACGTGCCCACAGGGCCCCCTGAAGGGGCCCGCAGCGACCAGGGAGTGGTCCGCCCAGGCGGCGGCGATGGCCGACGCGGCTTCCGCGTGGACGGCCCGCCTCGCGCGCACCCTCAAGAACTGCCGCCTCTACGAGAGCGGCAACCCCGCCGTGCTGCGCCTGCGCGAGGAGCTGGCGGCGTCCCTGGCGCAGTTGCTCGACCGGCACGGTCCCCTCACGCTGCGCTGCACCTCCAGCGACGTCCTCTGCGGCGAGGTCTCGCTCTACCCCGCGCGCTCGCGCGAGGACAACCTGGGCATGGTCTTCTTCCGCGACGGCATCCGCGCCATCGTGTTCTCGCCCGGCGTCCAGCCCGGGGAGGTGGACGCCTTCGTGGACGCGGTGCTCCGGGTCACCGGCCGGGCCGCGGACGAAGAGGACCTGGTGACGCTGCTGTGGGACGCCGACCTCGCGCACGTGAGCATCGAATCGGTCACGATCGAGATGCCCGTGGACGCCGAGAGCGAGGCCTCGGAGGGCGGCGAGGGCGCGCCGCTGATGCCGTGGCCCGCGACGGGCCCCGGGGTGGACGCCGCGGCCGGCGGCCGCACGCCGCGGCGCGACGACGAGCCGGGCGGCGGGCCGGAACGGGCCGACGACTGGATCAGCGAGGAGCCCTT
>CAZSQE010000547.1:0-1866 GCA_964608905.1 uncultured bacterium
GCCCGCCGCCGTTCAGGCGCCCGCCGCCCCCGCGTAGCGTTCGCGCAGGCGGCGCCCCGCCTCGGCCACGTCCTCCTTGCGCGCGGCGAGCGAGAAGCGCACGTGCCCGGGGTGCGGCCCGAAGGCCGTGCCCGGCAGCACGGCCACGCCCAACTCGAGCCACTCGCGCGCCAGGTCTCCCACCGTGCGCCGCTCGAGCGCCGCGGTCACGTCGGCGAAGACGAAGTAGGCGCCGGCCGGACGCGACGCGCGGATGGCGCGCTGGCCCTCGAGTTGGCCGAGGAGCAGGTCGCGGCGCTCCTGGTACGCCTGGCGCATCGTCTCCACGGTACGCTGCGGTCCCTTGAGCGCCGCCAGCCCCGCGAGTTGCACCGCGGGGAAGACGCCGCGCGTCGTCGTCGCGGCCAGCGCCGGCCCGAGCACCGGGCGCAGCGCCGGCGGCGCGACCACGTAGCCCAGCCGCCAGCCGCTCATCGCGTAGGACTCCGAGAACGAGAACAGCGACACGGTGCGCGGCGACATGCCCGGCAGCGCGGCGAGGCTGACGTGCTCGGCGCCGTCGAACAGGATGTGCTCGTAGGCCTCGTCGCTCACGACCCAGAGGTCGTGCTCGACGGCGAGCGCCGCGACCGCCTCGAGGTGCGCGCGGGAGAGCACCGCGCCGGTGGGGTTGTTGGGTGTGTTCAGGTAGAGCGCCCGCGTCCCCGGCCGCAGCTCCGCGCGCAGCCGCTCCGCCAGCGCCGCGGGCTCGAGCGTGCCGGCGAGCGCGTCGAGGTAGACGGGCACGCCGCGCCAGCGCACGCCCTCGACGAGGCCCGCCGCGCCGGGCGCCGTCGGCCAGTACGGCGCCAGCAGCAGGATCTCGTCGCCCGGGGCGAGCAGCGCCCGCAGCGTGAGGCAGAGCCCGTGCGTCGCACCGACGGTGACGACGACGTCCTCGGGGTGGCAGGCGATGCCGTTCTCGAGCGCGAGCTTCTCGGCCAGCGCGACCCGCAGCGGCAGCGCGCCGCCCGGGACCGGGTAGCGGGTCTCCCCCGCGTGGACCGCCGCCGTCAGCGCCTCGACGACGTGAGCGGGTGTGGCGAAGTCGGGCTCGCTCCGCTCGAGGTGCAGGATGCGCTGGCCGTCGGCCTCGCGGTTCACGGCGGCGCGCATCAGGTTCGCCAGATCGGGTTCGACGCGGAGTCTGTCGTGGTCCGCCACGAGCCTGGGCATGGGAGCCCTCCGAGGGGGGCGCTTCGACCGGGGACGTGGGTCGAATCTAGCCCGTGGCGTCCATGCGCCGCAACGGTTTGGGCGGGAGCCGGGACGGCATGGCCCTTGCCTGTCCGGGGCGGCCACACATCCCCACACCTCCAGGAGGGATCCTCCCGTGTCCAAGTTCGACCTGCGCGACATCTCGGACCGCCTCACCAGCTCGCGAGACACCGAGGCTCTGGTCTACGAGTTCCTCGGCTATCTGCAAGCCGTGCATCCGGATTGGCGCGCGTCCCTGGCGTTCTACGAGGTCAGCCGCGACAGCCTGGTGAGCGCCTACCAGCGCGCCGGCCAGCGACTCGTCCGGCGGGACATCGACCTGCCGGTGGACGCCCTCCCGGCCCGGCTCGTGCGAAAGTTCTTCCACCCCAGTGCATTTTTCAATCCCGACGGCCGCCGGTCCCTGCTGACCAACCTCTTCGGGTCCTCGCCGGCCTACCAGCCGGACCCCATGGAGGCCCCCGGCCTGGCGCCCCTGACCGCCACCGACGCGTGGCAGGCCTGCGTCTGCCTGCCGCTGGCCGACGCCGAGGACATCCTCGCCCTGCTCACCATCGTCAGCGAGCGGCGCGGCGCCTTCGGCGGCAAGGTGGTGGCGGACCTCATCCC
>CAZSQE010000548.1:0-1858 GCA_964608905.1 uncultured bacterium
ACCCCCGCGCCGCCCGGCGCGGGCCCGTCCGCGCCGGCCGGCGGCGGCGGCGGCGCCGCGTCGCGGCGGCCGCGGGCGATCATCACCGCGCCGATCATCGCCACCAGCAGGATGATCGAGGTGAGCTCGAACGGGAACAGGTAGCGCGAGTAGAGCAGCAGGCCCACCTGCTGCGTGTTCCCGGCGGCGGCGAGCGTCTCCGCCGGCGGCGGCGCGGCCGGCCCGGGGGCCATCCCGCGCGACAGCAGCAGCGCGCCCTCGGCCAGCAGCGCCGCGCCCAGCAGCCAGCCCAGCCCGCGGCGCAGCACGATGGTCACGCCGCTCTCCACGTCGCGGCCCAGGTTCAGGTACATGATGACGAACAGGAACAGCACCATGATCGCGCCGGCGTAGACCACCACCTGCACCAGCCCGATGAACTCGGCGTGCAGCAGCAGGTAGATCGCGGCCAGCGAGCAGAACGCCAGCACGAGGAAGAGCGCGCTGGAGACCGGGTTGCGGTGCAGGATGACGAGCAGGCTCGACACCACCAGCACGGCCGCGAACGCCACGAACAGGAGCGTGATCATCGGTTGTTCACCCAGGTGACCGCCGCCCCGGTCGCCAGCACGTTCAGGAGCGCGACCGGCAGCAGCACCTTCCAGCCGAACGACATGAGCTGGTCGTAGCGCAGGCGCGGGAAGGTCCACCGCACCCACATGAACAGGAAGATCATGGCCAGCAGCTTGACCAGGAACCACAGGAACTGCAGCGACTCGGGCAGCCACGGCCCGCCCCACCCGCCGAGGAACAGGGTCACGGTGATGCCGGAGATGGTGATCATGTTCATGTACTCGCCGAGGAAGAACATCGCCCACTTCATGCTGCCGTACTCGGTGTGGAACCCGCCGGTCAGCTCGGACTCGCCCTCGGGCAGGTCGAAGGGGGCGCGGTTGGTCTCGGCGAAGGCGCAGACCACGAAGATGACGAAGGCCACCGGCTGGGTGAAGACGAACCAGCGCGGCAGCGGCAGCGGCCCGAGGTGGTGCCAGCCCTGCTGCGCCTGCACGATGTCGAGCAGCGACAGCGAGCCGGCCAGCAGCAGCACGCCGACGGTGGCCAAGCCCAGCGCCAGCTCGTAGGAGATCATCTGCGCCGCGGAGCGCAGGCCGCCGAGCAGCGAGTACTTGTTGTTCGACGACCAGCCGCCCAGCGCGAGGGCGTAGACCCCCAGCCCCGACATGGCGAGGAAGACGAGCAGGCCGACGTTCACGTCGGTGACCATGAAGTTCGGGCCGATCGGCATGACGGCGAAGGTGGTGAGCGCCGGCACCACGGCGAGGATCGGGGCGAGGTGGAAGACGACCTTGTTGGCCTCGTCGGGGATGAACTCCTCCTTGAGGAGGAGCTTGAGGATGTCGGCCACCGGCTGGAACAGCCCCAGCGGCCCCACCCGGTTCGGCCCCGGGCGGTGCTGGATGTGGCCCGCCACCTTGCGCTCGCCGTAGGTCAGGTAGGCGACGATGCCCAGCATGACGCCGAGGATGACCAGCAGCTTGAGCAGCGACCACAGGACGAGCTGCACGGTCGGGTCCTGGAGCAGGGCCGTCATGCCGCGGGCCCTCCCGCGCGCCGCACGGTCACGCGCAGCCCCGCGCCGGCCGGAACACCCAGCCGGTTGAGCTCGGCCTCGCGGTGCGCGTGGGGCACGAACACCGCGCCCGCCGGCACGTCCCCGTCCGCCGCCGCCGGCAGCGCCAGGCGGCCGCCCGGCCCGGCCAGCTCGAGGGTGTCGCCCGCCGCGGCGCCGAGGCGCGCCAGCTCGTCCGGGTGGAGCCGCGCCACCGCCGGCCCCGCCAGCCTCGCCAGCAGGCCGATG
>CAZSQE010000549.1:0-1858 GCA_964608905.1 uncultured bacterium
GGACCCGGCGGCCCCCGGGCGGGCCTCCCTCGCCTTCGGCGCCGGCTTCGGCTTGCCCTTCTCCCGCTGCCCGCGCGCCTCGCGCCACTCGCCCCAGGCCGTGCCGATGCCGGCCGCCGGGTCCACCACCGCCCGGCGCGCCAGCCGCCCGATCCAGTGGAAGCCCAGCTCGGTGGCGGCCAGCAGGGTCACGGCGAACAGCGTCCCGGCCACGACCCACGAGCCCACCTGGCCGAGCGCCGAGCGCAGGGCGAGCGCGCCCGCGAAGCCCCAGGCGCCCACCCAGCTCGCGCGGTCGAGGCCGCCGAGGCCGAGCAGGGTGCAGATCTCGAACAGCAGCAGACCGCCGAGCAGGGAGCGGATGACGAGCGGTCCCGCCTTGTGGCCGCGCAGGCGGTTCCACGCCCAGGCGAGGCAGAGGAGGGTCATGCCGTAGGCCGCGGCCCGGCCGAGGACCCAGACCAGCAGGGTGGCCCACGCCGCCCCCACCGGCCCGCACGCGTTGGGCGGGTCCCAGGGGCTCTGGCCGGCCAGCGGCGGCTCCCAGGTGGCGACGGCGGCGAACGTGAGCACGCCCAGGGCCGCCAGCAGGACGCCGACGATCTTCTGCTTCAGTCCGGGAGAAAGCGTCGAGGATGCCAAGGGCGGAGGAGCCTCCCTGCTGTCAGGAGAACGCTGCGAGGGCCCGGGAGCCCCAGCGGCCGGCGCGCGCGACGGGCCGGCGACAGGGACGCCACGCCCGCTGCCCGCCTCCCTGGCGGGCCGCCGGGTATTCTGCCTCAGGCCGGGCCGCCGGGCAACGGCCGCCTGCCGGGGGGCGGAACCGGTCGTCAGCGGCCGTCTCGGGCCTCCCGGGCGCCGATGAGCACGGCGATCTGCCAGAGCCGGGGCAGGCGCAGGTAGCGGGTGAGGTGGCCCGGGAAGACGCGCCAGGCGTGCACCCGGTAGCGCCGGCCGAACTCCCACGGGTACCAGCCCGAGCGGTGCGTCTCGAAGGGCTGGCCCGGCACCTCCTGCGGCCGGAACCCCCACGGCGTGGCCACCAGCACGCGCTTCGCCCGGCGCGTGAGCGTGTCGAGCAGCGCCCAGCCCTCGGCCTTCTCGAGATGCTCGATGGCGTCCACGAAGAGCGCCAGGTCGTAGCGCGGCGCGTCCGGCGGCAGCAGGCGGTCCAGCTCGCGCAGGTCGCCGAGGTAGACGTGGTCGTAGACCGGGTAGCGCGGCGGGTTGGCGTCCACGGCGTCCAGCCGCCCGGGGCTCGCGTACTCGCGGGTCAGCACGCCGTACTTGCCGAAGCCGGCGCCCAGGTCGAGCACGCTCGCCGGCTGCTCGCGCGCGATCAGGTCCACGATCCAGGGGATCTGCAGGTGCTCGGAGGTGGGCATGGGGGGGCGAAGCTAGCAGGTGCCGCCGGGACCGTCCACGCGCGCCCAGGCCGTGCCCTCGTGCCCGAAGCGGAACGCCGCCGGGTGCAGCATCTCGGCGAAGGCCTCCAGCGTCTCGGCCACCTGCGGGCCCGGGGCCGACCGGGCGGCATCGCCCGCGGCCACGAAGACCCGGCCCTCGCGCACCGCGCGGAGCGTCGGGTACTTCTGGCGGAAGGTGCTCGCCCGCGAGGTCACGTCCGCGGACGCCCAACCGTCATTGACGGTCAGGTCGCCGCAGTCAACGGCCTGAAATGGAGCGACTCCGTTGCCGGCGTGCTGCCCAAGAAGTCTACGCAAACGTGGTCTGGTGTTGCTGCTGCGACTGGTACGGCGGGGTGGTTTCGCATCGAGGCCGCAGTGACCGACTCCGGTGCGCTCGACTCGGGTGAGGTCTACAAACGCATCGACGGTTCGGTTGCGACATCCGGTTC
>CAZSQE010000550.1:0-1855 GCA_964608905.1 uncultured bacterium
CTGCTGGGCCTGGTACTTGCCCGCCTTGTCCTTGTAGGCGACCTCGCAGGGCGAGTCGCTCTAGAAGAACAGCACCTGGGCGATGCCCTCGTTGGCGTAGACCTTGGCGGGCAGCGGCGTGGTGTTGCTGATCTCGAGCGTGACGTAGCCCTCCCACTCCGGCTCGAAGGGCGTGACGTTGGTGATGATGCCGCAGCGGGCGTAGGTCGAGTTGTGCACGACGAGGTCGTTGGCGACGAAGCAGTGCGTGCCCGGGACGCTGAGGTCGAAGACCCGCTGCGCGCCGGCGGGCGTGATCGCTTCCACGACATCCCAGAACACGTCCCCGGCCAGCAGGGCCTCCAGGCCGGGATCGTGGGCGGCCTCGGCGACCCGGCGGGCCACCGCCAGACCCACGGACTGGTCGGGCTGCGTGCGGGGCACCCCCAGGGAGTTCAGCGATCTACCGCAGGAGCGGGAGGACTGCCGCAGCAGCTCCCATCCCTCCGGCGGCAGGGTGTCGAAGTTCGACCGGAGGCGGGGTGAGTCGCCCATCCGCTGCAACATGTCCTCGAGCGCCGCCTGCTTACGGCAACCGGCGATGAATCCGATCTCCTCCGCGAAGCGCCGGATCATGTCCCGGTCCGTGACCTGCACGCGCCAGCACCATCCCCCCGACGGAACGGCGCGTTCCCGCACCAGCGCGAGGATCCCGAACCGGAGCAGGAGGTGCCGCACCTCGCAGGCGAGCGCCTTGGAGGTGCTGTAGTACTCGAGGTAGTAGCTGCCCTGGCTCTCGTGGACGCTCCCGTCGCCGGAGAAGAGCGCGCGGAGGAAGCACGCGGCCGCGGGCTTCGCGGCGCGGAAGACGACCTCCGGGACACGCTTCGCCTCCGAATGCACCGCGCAGCCCAGGCCGTCCAGCCACAGCGCGGCGCGGTTGCGCGCGGGCACTCCGCCCCGGCCGCGGTGGTTGACGATCCGGTGCCCCAGGCGCCCCGCGGGGCCGACTTCGCACCCGAACCGTCGCGCGGCGTCGGTGAAGACCTCGGCCAGGCGGGGGTCTCCCGCCGTGTAGCAGGGGCTCGAGCCCGGCGTGTGGCAGGCGCCGTCCGCCAGCAGCAGGCCCAGCAGCGTGGCCTCGTGCTCGGGCCATTCCTCCCGGCCGAACCAGGGCAGCGAGCGCGCGGCGGCGATCCGGTCGCCGGGCGCCAGCTCACGGAGTTGCTTCCAGCCCGTGAGCGTCCGGAAGGGATGCGACGCCGTGGTCTTGATCTCCAGCCCGGCGCGGGTCCTGAGCAGGTAGACCGGCTGCACGCCGTTGTCCATGCGCTCCGAGACGTCGCGAGCGCGCACCCGCCACCCGTCGAGCGAGGCCACCCGCGTCCGCCCGCGCGCCACGAACTCCTCGACGGGGAGCCATTCACCGGACTCCGCGTCCACCACGCGCGTGTCCCCGGTCACGCACTTGCCCAGGCAGATCGTGATGACGTTGCGCGGGATGCGGAAGTACTCGACGCTGCGCCCGAGCGCGAACGAGTTGGGCGGGATGACCGCCACCGGGCCCTTGAAGTCCACCATCGAGGCCGGGTCCACGTGCTTCGGGTCGACGATGGTCGAGTTCACGTTGGTGAAGATCTTGAACTCGTCGGCGATGCGCAGGTCGTAGCCGTAGGACGAGACCCCGTAGGAGATGACCCCCTCCCGCACCTGCTTCTCCTCGAACGGCTCGATCATGCGCTGCTCGAGGCACATCTTCCGGATCCAGTGGTCGGGACGGATGGACATCCTCTATTCCTCCGTGATGGATGAGCGGCCCGGACCGCGGACCGCGTGGATGCGCAGGGGATCAGGCAGCCGTGCCCCGGCGGGGCGC
>CAZSQE010000551.1:0-1840 GCA_964608905.1 uncultured bacterium
CCAACAACCTGCTTGGCGCGTCGCCCGGCCGGGTGTAACGTGCCTATTCGCCCGAATCCCATCATGGGCACCGGGGGTCTCCTTGGGCGCTTTGGCGGACAAAGTCGCGAATCTTCCGGCCCTGCCGGGGGTTTACCTGTGGAAGGACCCCCGGGGCGCGGTGCTCTATGTCGGCAAGGCCAAGAGCCTCGCCGCCCGGGTCCGGTCCTACCTCAGCGGGGACAACTCCCACCCCCGGCTGCGCGACCTCATGGCCGAGGCCGCCGACCTCGACACCATCCTCACCGCCACCGAGGCCGAGGCCCTGCTGCTCGAGGCCACCCTGATCAAGCAGCACAAGCCGCACTACAACGTGCTGCTCAAGGACGACAAGAGCTTCCCCTACGTGCGGATCAGCGTGCAGGAGGACTACCCGCGCCTGTCGGTCACGCGCCAGGTCCGCGACGACGGCGGCCGCTACCTCGGCCCGTACACCGACGTGAAGCACCTGCGGCGCACCCTGCGCGAGGTGCGCCGCATCTTCCCGGTGCGCACCTGCAGGAACTTCGAGGACTACCGCCGGAGCAACCGGCCCTGCCTCTACTATCACATCCGCCGCTGCGCCGGGCCCTGCACGACCCGCGCGCGGCTGACGCGCGAGTCGTACCGTGCCATCGTGGACGGCCTGCTGCTGTTCCTCACCGGGCGCGACGGCGAGCTGCTGCGCACGCTGCAGGGCCGCATGGCCGAGGCGGCGGCGGCGCGCCGCTACGAGGAGGCGGCGCGGCTGCGCGACCAGGTCGCCATGCTCGAGAAGGCGCGGGTGCCGCAGGCGGTGGTGCGGGCGAAGGGGCACGACGCCGACGTGCTGGGCCTGGCGCGGCACGGCCGCCGCGCGGCGGTCGCGCTGCTGCTGCTGCGCGGCGGTCGCGTGGTGGGCAAGGAGACACGCCTGCTCGACCGCGCCGACCTGCTCGACGACGGCGCGCTGGTGCAGCAGTTCCTGACCCAGCACTACCTCGGCGGCGCCACGGCGCCGCGGCGCATCGTGGTCGCGGCCGAGCCGGCCGACGCCGCGGTGACGCTCGAGGCGGTCTCGGCCCGCGCCGGGCACAAGGTCGAGCTGCTGGTGCCGCAGCGCGGCCGGGCGCGCCGGCTCCTGCGCTCCGCGGCGCAGAACGCGGCGCACGCGCTGGAGGACCTGGCCGCGCGAGCGGCGGGGCGCCGGGCGCACTTCTCGCCCGAGGTGCTCGAGCTGCAGCAGGCGCTGGCCCTGGCCGAGCCGCCGTGGCGCGTGGTCTGCTTCGACGTCTCCAACTTCGGCGCCGAGGGCGCGGTCGCCGCCGTGGTGGCGGCCGAGAACGGCCGGTCGCGCCCCGGGCTCTACCGGCGCATGCGCCTGCGGCGGCCCGGCCCGGACGACTTCGCCATGATCGGGGAGGCCGTCGAGCGCTACTGGACGCGCGTGGAATCGGGGGAGGAGCCGCGGCCCGACCTCGTCATGGTGGACGGCGGCGCGGGCCAGGTGGCCGCCGCCCGCGCGGCGCTCGACCGCGTCGCCACGCAGCGCGTGCCCCTCATCGGGCTGGCCAAGCGCGAGGAGACCGTCGTCCGCGAGGCGGCGCCGCCGCTCACCCTGCCGCGCCGCAGCCCGGCGCTGCGCTCGCTGCAGCGCCTGCGCGACGAGGCGCACCGCTTCGGCATCACCTACCACCGCCGGCTGCGCGGGCGGGCCCGCATCGCCAGCGCGCTCGACCAGGTGCCCGGCGTGGGGCCGGCGCGGCGGGCGGCGCTGCTCAAGGCCTTCGGCTCGGTCGCGGCGATGGGCGGCGTGCCGGCCGGCGAGATCGCGCGGCACGCC
>CAZSQE010000552.1:0-1828 GCA_964608905.1 uncultured bacterium
GCCAGCGGGGCGACGAGCGCGGGCAGGTCGGGCCGCGGGAAGCGCTCGGCCAGCAGCAGCTCGATCTGGGCCTTGCTCTTGTGGGTGGCGGCCGCGAGCAGCCCGTCGGTGTTGTCGGGGGTCAGGTACGGCGCCAGGAGCACGACGGCCGTCAGGTGCAGGCGGCCGTCGGCCAGCATCGCGTGGATGGCGGGGGACTGGCGGGCCGCGCGGGCCACCTGGATGCGCTTGTAGGCGACGTCCTCGGAGAAGCGCAGCTCCTGGAGGCAGTACTCGTACATCGAGGGGTAACCGGCCGGGGCGTAGAGCCGGCGCGAGTCGACCTCGCCCACGTGCGCGATGAGCATCGCCGTGGTGGCACGGTCCTGGGTGACGAGCGACTTGAGCCCGTGGAGCAGGGACTGGTCCGACAGGTGGGAGAGCGTGTAGCTGGGCATCTTCGTGACTCCGCGGGGGCGGGTCGTGTACGGCCCCGCGCCTTGGGCGGGTGCCCGTGCGCGGAACCCGAGCGGGCGGGGTACCCGCGTGTAGCCTGGATGGGGGCCGATCTCACCGGTCGTTCGCGCGAACCCGGCGCGGGTGGGGAGCCCGCGTGATGCAGGGAGCCGCTCGAACACGCGTATTCATATCATGCCCGTTTTCGGCTCTCTCAGACGCTCGTACGCCGCACAACGCCACGCAGTCCGAGCGCGATTTCAAAGACGTGCTCGAAATCTCGCCCACGCCCGGCGTACGCGTTCTGGTGCGGCGCCAGAACGGAGCGACGGTCGAAACGCCGCGGGAGCCCGAGAACCTGTCAATAGCCAATATTCTTGCAGTCACCCGTCGAGTCCACGGAGATCGCCGGCACCGCGAAGCGCGCTCGCCCGCGTCCCCGCGCGCTCGCCCGCGTCCCCGCGCGCTCGCCCACGTCCCCGCGCGATCTCTCCACCGCGGGCCCGTGTCGCCGCGTCCCGTCCGGACCGGCGCCCAGCCCTCCGCTCGACCCCACCCCGCTTCGCGGGCGCCCGCGGGCGCGTCTCCCGCGGGGGCGCCGCCTCACAGGCGAGCCGGGAGGGGCGTTTCGCGGATCGACCGGACGCCCCCGCCGTCCGGGCGCCCGCTCGACCCGTCCCGGCCGCCCATGCTACCTTGCCGCGGTTTCAGCAGATGGGCCCGTGCCCGGGAAAGAGCCAGTGACCGAGACCACCGCCGCGGCGGGGACGCTGTACCTCGTGGCCACGCCGATCGGCAACCTCGAGGACATCACGCATCGCGCCCTGCGCATCCTCGGCGAGGTGGACCTCGTGGCGGCCGAGGACACGCGCCGCACGCGGCGGCTGCTCGACCACTTCGGCATCTCGGCCCAGGTGACGAGCCTGTTCGAGCACAACGAGCGCACCCGGGTGCCGGGGCTCGTCCGGCGGCTCCAGGAGGGCCGCTCGGTCGCCCTGGTGACCGACGCCGGCTCGCCCGGCGTGGCCGACCCGGGCTTCCCGCTGGTGCGGGCGGCGGTGGCCGCCGGGCTGCGGGTCGAGAGCATCCCGGGGCCCAGCGCCGCCATCGCGGCGCTGCAGGTGAGCGGGCTGCCGACCGACGCCTTCACCTTCGTCGGCTTCCTGCCGCCGAAGGCGGGGGCGCGGCGCCGGCGGCTGGAGGAGCTGCACGAGCGGCGCGAGACGCTGGTGGCGTTCGAGTCGCCGCACCGCATCGAGGCCTGCCTCGCGGACCTGGAGGCGGTCTGGGGCGACCGACCGGTCGCGCTGGCGCGCGAGCTGACCAAGACGTTCGAAGAGGTGCTGCGGGGCACGGCCGCCGAGGTGCGGGCCGCCCTCACGCCGGAGAGGAG
>CAZSQE010000553.1:0-1822 GCA_964608905.1 uncultured bacterium
TGGTCGACCCCAAGCGCCGACCGGAGGCCCTTGCGCTGGCGCGCGACCCGGCGGCCGCCGGCCGGCCGGTGGCGTACCTGCCCAACGGCTTCGAGCCGGACGCGGGCGCGGCGGAGCACGATCCCGACCACTTCCTGCTCGCCTTCACCGGCACGCTGACGCTCACGCCCGACGTGGAGACGCTGCTCGAGGCGCTGCACGAGGTGCTGGCGCGCCGCCCCGAGGCGCGCCGCCGCATCCGCGCGCGCCTCGCGGGCGCCTACGAGGCCGACCACCTGGACCGCGCGCTGGCGCTCGGCCTCAAGGGCATCGTGGACTTCCCGGGACCGCTGCCGCACGCCGAGGTACGGGCGCTGCAGCGCGCCGCCGACGCCCTCGTCGTGTGGAAGCCGACGGGCTGCGACGCCGCCATCCCGGCCAAGGTCTACGAGTACCTCGACGCCGGCCGTCCCATCCTGGCGCTGCTCGCCGACGACGAGGCCGGGCGGCTGGTGCGCGAGGCCGGCGCCGTCGTCGTGCCGCCCGGGGACCGCGCGGCGCTGGCCGCGGCGATCGAGCGGCTCTACCTGGCGTGGAAGGAGCACGGGCGGCCGGCGCCGGTGCCCGCGCCCGCCTGGCTCGCCGAGCACACCCGCGCGCGCCTCGCCGAGCGGCTGGCGGGGCTGCTCGGCGGGCTGGCGGCGGGGGGCGCGCGATGATCTTCACCGTCTTCGGCCGGGTGGGCCCGCTGACGCGCGTCGAGCGCTGGGGCCTCGTGGCCGCCCTGCTGCTCGCCGCGGCGCTCATGGCGCCGCTGCAGGACTACCTGACCGACGACACCTTCATCCACCTGCAGTACGCGCGGAACCTGGCCGAGGGCCGCGGCCTCGTCTTCAACCCCGGGGAGCGCGTCTACGGTTGCACCAGCCCGCTGTGGGTGGCGCTGCTGGCCGACGGCATCGCGCTCGGCTTCGACGGGCTGCAGACCGCCCGCGTGCTCGGCATGCTCGCCACGCTGTGGTCGGTGGTGCTCTTCCTGCAGCTCATGCGGCGCAACCTGAAGACGCCCGCGGTGCGCGCGGTCGCCACGGTGGCGTGGGCGGGCCACGCCTGGATGCTGCGCTGGTCGCTGTCGGGCATGGAGACGCCGCTGGTCGTGGCGCTGACGCTGGCCGGCTTCGTGGCCTTCACCGAGGGCAAGGAGTGGGGGGCGCGGCCCATGCGCACCGGGGCGCTGTGGGCGCTGGCGGCGCTGGCCCGGCCCGAGGCGGCGCTGCTGCTGGTGCTGTGGGGCGCGTTCCTGCTGGTGGACGCCGACAGCCGCGCCGGCCTGCGGCGGCTGGTCTTCGGCGCGCTGCCGCCGCTCGCCATCTACGGCTCGTGGCTGCTGTTCGCGGGGCTCTACTTCGGCTCCTTCCTGCCGCAGACGCTGGTGGCCAAGGCCGCCGGCCCGGCGGGCCTGGTGGACCACCTCGCCAACCTGTGGCGGCAGGTGAGCATCATGGGCGCCACCGACGGGATCATGGCCGCGGTGCTGGTGGCCGCGCTGGTCGTCGGCCGCCGCTCGGTGTGGACCTGGCGCCCGGCGACGCAGCGCGCGCAGCGCCTGCTGCCCTGGGTGTGGATCGTCGCGGTGCCGCTGCTCTACGTGGCTCGCGGCGTGCCGGTGCTGTCGCGCTACCTGCTGCCGCTGCTGCCGGTGCTGAGCTGGCTGGCGTGGCGGGCGGGGGAGTGCTGGAGCCTCGCGACGCCCGCCGGGTCCGCCGGCACCGCGCCCGCGCCGGCGCTGGTGCGCCGCACGGTGGTGCTCGCCGCGGCCCTGGCGGCGCTCGTGCTGGCGCAG
>CAZSQE010000554.1:0-1822 GCA_964608905.1 uncultured bacterium
ACTCGGGCAGCAGCGAGCCGTGCAGGTTGACCGAGCCGAGGCGCGGCACCGCCAGCAGCTCCGGGCCCAGGATGGCGCCGAAGGCCACCACCGCGAACAGGTCGGGCGCGAGCGCGGCCAGCCGCCCGCGCACCTCGGGGGCGCGCAGGTCCGCCGGCTTCTCGACCGGCAGGCCCAGCTCGGCGGCGGCGAAGGCGACCTCGGACGAGGCCAGCTCGCGCCCGCGGCCGCGCTCGCGGTCGGGCTGGGTGACCACCGCGGCCACGTCGCAGCAGCGCGCCACCGCCCGCAGCGCCGGCACGGCGAAGGCCGGCGTGCCCATGAACACCACGCGCGGGCGGCTCAGAACCGGCCTCCCGGGTCGTGCTCCGGCTCCGTCGGGTGGTGGTCCTCGGGGATCTCGCCGCGCGCCAGCGCGTCCAGCGAGCGGCGCAGGAACTGCCGCTTGAGCGCGGACAGCCGGTCCACGAACAGCACGCCCTCGAGGTGGTCCATCTCGTGCTGGATGGCGCGGGCGAGGTAGCCCTCGACGTCCAGCTCGACCGCGCCGCCCTCCTCGTCGAGCCCCGTCACCACCAGCCGCTCGGCGCGGGTCACGTCCTCCCACAGCCCGGGCACCGACAGGCAGCCCTCCTCCCCGCTCACCGAGCCGGCGCGGCGCTTGACCACCGGGTTGATGAGGGCGTGGCGCAGCCGCTGCTCGCCCTCGCCCGGCACGTCCACGACGAGCAGCTGCTGCGCCACGCCGACCTGGTTCGCCGCCAGGCCGACGCCGCCGTAGGCGCGCATCGTCTCGCGCATGTCGGCGATGAGCTGGCGCAGGGTGTCGTCCACCGACGTCACCTCGCGCGCCCGCTCCCGCAGCACCGGGTCGCCGTAGATCCGCACCGGGCGCACGCTCACTTCGCGCCGCCCTCCGGGATCACGTTGACGATGGCGGTCTTCACGAGCTCCAGCTCCGTCTTGTCGGCGACGTGCAGCGTCACCCGCTGGTCCTCGATGCCGGTCACCGTGCCGAGGATGCCGCCCGAGGTCACGACCCGGTCGCCGCGCTTGAGGGCGGCCAGCATCTGCCTGGTCTTCTTGGCCTGCTGCTGCTGCGGCCGGATGAGCAGCAGGTAGAAGATGATGATGATGGGGACGAAGTAGCCGAGCTGGACCAGCATGGCCATCGTCGGGTTGGAGGCGCCGGCGCCGCCGGCGCCCGACTGCGCGAACGCTTCGGGGATCAGGGACATCTCGTGGTCCTCGCTCGGTTGGCCGGCCGTCCGGGCCGGCGGTCGGGACTGCCGCTACGCGCGCGCCTCGCCGGGGGCCGCGGCTCGCGCCGCGTCGCCCGGCTCCCGCGCCAGGGTCTCACCGCTGTGGTACCGCTCCAGGGACTCCGCGCGGAACGCCGCGTAGCGCCCCGCCTCGATCGCCCGCCGCGCCCGCCGCACCAGCGCCACCATCGCGTGCACCGCGTGGATCGAAGCCAGCCGCATGCCGAGCAGCTCGTTCGCCGCGAACAGGTGCCGCAGGTACGCCCGCGAGAAGCGCGTGCAGGTGTAGCAGTCGCACGCCGGGTCGAGCGGCCGCTCGTCCCGCGCGTAGGCCGCGTTCTTGACCACCAGCCGCCCGGTCGAGATGAAGACCGTCCCGCGCCGGGCGTTCCGCGTGGGCAGCACGCAGTCCATCATGTCCACGCCGCGGGCCACCGCCTCCACCACGTCCACCGGGTGGCCCACGCCCATCAGGTAGCGCGGCTTCCCGGCCGGGAAGTCCGCGCAGTCGCGCTCCACCATCTCGAGCCCGAGCCGGCGCCCCTCGCCCACCCACAGCC
>CAZSQE010000555.1:0-1815 GCA_964608905.1 uncultured bacterium
GCCTGGGCGCGCGCCACTGCACGCTGCGCAGGCCGCGCGCCCAGGCGGGCAGCTCGCGCAGCTGGCGCGGCGTCGTGGCCGGCGGCGCGCTGTACTCGACCCGCTGGCCGCCCGGCAGCGACTGGCTGACCGGCTCGAGCCGGGGCTGCAGCTCGCCCTCGCGGAATCCCTGCCCCTGGGGGGCGACGTAGACGTCCTCGACCCGCGGCGGCAGGTTCCGCTCGCGCCACGAGGTCTCGACCGAGGCGATGCGCGCGTGCCCGCCGGCGACGGCCAGGCGCCACTGCAGGTAGCGCGCCGGCGGGGAGACGACGCTGCCGCCCTGCCCGCTCCCGCGCACCGGCTCCCAGGTGCTCCACGTCGTGTCGGGCTCGTCGGTGTTGCCGCTGCGCGTCGCCAGTTCGACGCGGCTGCCCCCGGCCTCGCCCTGCCACAGCACGCGCCCGAAGCGGGCGATACGGCGGGCGTCGAGGGGCATCGAGAGCAGTTCCCCCCGCTCCGCCGCCCCCGGGCCCACGAGCCAGAGGGCCGCCGGGTTCGACGCCGCCACGAGCACGCCGCCGTCGCGGCGCGCCGCCAGCGCGGTCAGCTGGCCCTGCGCCGTCGCCAGCAACTGCGTCGCGCCGGCCGCCCGCTCGACGCGGTACAGCGCGGCCCGGTTGCCGGTCGCGACGAGGATCCCCCCGGGCCCCGGTCCCGCGGGCGCGGCGGCCAGGGCGAAGACCAGCGGCTGCGGTGCCGTCCACCAAGCGACCGCGGCGGAGTCGGGCACGATGCGGTAGAGCACGCTCCGTCCGCCCGGCGGGGCGGTGGCGGCGGGACGCGGCTCGCCGCCCTTGTCGTCCGCCGGGGCGCCGGGGCTGCTCAGCGCGGCGGCGTAGAGGGCGCCGTCCGCGCCGAGCGCGAGCGCGCGGATCTCGTCCTCGCTGGCGTCGAAGACCGTGCGCAGCGTGCCGTCGCGGCGCAGGTGCAGCACGCGTCCCTTCGAGTCGCCGCCCGCGAACGCGCCGCCCTGGCCGTCGCCGACGAGCGAGACCAGGTTCTTCTCGTCCGTGTCGGCCACGACGCGCGCGCCGCCGTCCTCGAGCCGCAGCAGCCGGCCCTGCGTCCCGGTGGCGGCGTACCAGGAGCGCGCGCCGGCCGCGGCCAGCCCCCAGACGTACCTCTCCCCCGTGCGTGCCAGCAGGCTGGTGTCGCCGCGGGCCCCGATGCGGTAGACGAGCCCCTCGGGACCCGTCCCCGCCACGACGCCCTCGCCGTCCGCGGCGAGGGAGAGGACCTGGCCGGCGGCGAGCCGCGCCCACGGCCTCACCCCGCCGCGCTCGCTCCAGCGCAGGACGCGGCCGTCGTCGCAGCCCAGGGCCACCGAGCCGTCCGGCAGCGGCACCGCCGCCCAGACGACGGCGACGCTGTCCAGCGTCACCGTGCGCACCGCCGGACCCGGCTCGAGCGAGCCGTCGGGGCGCACGACGACGCCGCGCGCCCCCGACTTGGCGTGGTCGCCGGGGGTGTCGAGGATCCACCACTGCGTGTCCGCCGCTCGCCCCGCCGGGGCGAGGGCGGCGAGCAGGACGAGGACGGCGAGCAGGCGGCGGGCCGCCCGCGACGGACGTTGGTGCACGGGACCTCCCAGGCTCATGGGGCCTTGCGATCGACGGTGAGGCTCAACTGGAGTTCGCCCCGGACGACGCCGGGGAAGTCGGTCCGGACCTCGCCCACCAGGGCCACGTCGGCCCGGCGGTCCGCGCCGGTGGCGGTGAGGCCGCTCGCCAGCAGGGCGTCGGCCGAGCGCGGCAGCCCGGCGTAGTCGAGGCC
>CAZSQE010000556.1:0-1813 GCA_964608905.1 uncultured bacterium
GCGCCGCGCCCGCCGGCACAGCGACGGGGCCGGCGCGGGCGCAGCGGCGGCGGCAACGGCCAGCCGCAGCGGCCACGCGGGCTGGAGCTGCTGCGCGACCTGCAGCAGGCCGGCGCGGCGCTCGACCCGACCGAGCGGCTCGTCCTCGAGTTGCTGCCCGGGCAGGGCCTGCCGCCCTACGGCGACCGCATCACCGGCCGGTGCATCGACATCATCGCGCCGCTCGGGCGCGGCCAGCGCTGCCTGATCGTCTCGCCGCCCAAGGCCGGCAAGACCCGCATCCTGCAGAGCATCGCCGCCTCGGTCGCGACCAACCACCCCGAGGTGGCCATCTACGCGCTGCTGGTGGACGAGCGCCCGGAGGAGGTCACCGACTTCCGCCGCAACACGCCGGCCACGGTCATCGCCGCCTCGAGCGACATGTCCATCCAGGAGCACATCGAGACCGCCGAGAGCGCCATGGAGACGGTGGCGGGCCTGGTGCTCGAGGGCAAGGACGTGGTGCTGCTGCTCGACTCGATCACCCGCCTGTCGCGGGCCTACAACAACGCCTCCGAGGGCTCGGGCCGTACGCTCTCGGGCGGGCTCGACGCCGCCACCATGCAGGCGCCGCGCATGATCTTCGGCGCCGCCCGCAAGGTCGAGGGCAGCGGCTCGCTCACCATCGCCGGCACGGCGCTCATCGACACCGGCTCGCGCATGGACCAGGTCATCTTCGAGGAGTTCAAGGGCACCGGGAACAGCGAGATCTACCTGTCGCGCGAGCTGGCGGAGCGCCGCATCTACCCCGCCATCGACGTCGCCAAGAGCGGCACGCGCAAGGAGGAGAAGCTCTACCCGGCCGAGATCGTGCCGCGGCTGCACATGCTGCGGCGGGGCCTCGCCGGCCTCCACTCCCAGGAGGCGATGACCAAGCTGCTCGAGCTGATGAACCGCTGCAAGACCAACGCGGAGATCTTCGAGCTGCTGTCGCGCGCCTGAGCCCGGAGCGGGAGCGACCCTGTGCGGCGCCCGGCGGTCCCGCCGGGCGCTAGCGCTTCGGGCTGCAAGCGATTGCCCGCCAACGCCCCGGGGACGCGGCGCGGCGCGCGACGGACCCGTCACGCTCGAGTCCGCCTTCGCCCGCCTGTTCGCCGTCGCTGCACAACGGCGCGGCGTCGGGGCCCGGTCCGGCGTTTCTCGAATCCCCCGTGAATCCTTTTCGGGCCGGGTACATCTGAAGAGCCAAGTTTGGGAGACGGTGTTCGAAGACCCTTGGGTGCGGCCCCCGAGACTTTGGATGCCTCTCCCAGCATCACCACCCCGCTCGCCTCACGGTGAGCGGGGTGGATCATTTTCGGCCCGCACACCCGGGCTCGCCGGGGTGGATCGCCCCGCGGCGTGGGCCTCACTCCGGCGGCGGCTCCTCCAGCTCGCGTCCCAGCGCGGCGAGGTAGTCCCGCAGGAGCCGCACGCGGGCCCCGGCCTCTCGCCGGCCGGCCTCCGTGCGCATCAGGCCCGGCAGGCGCAGCAGCTTGGTGAAGAAGTGGTCCACCGAGCGGGAGCGATCGTCCAGCGCGCGCCGGCGCGCCCACGGGTCGTCCGGGTCGAAGAAGGCGGCGCCCATCGCCGCGCCGGTGGCGAAGAGGCGGGCGAGGCCGACGGCCCCCAGGGCGTCGAGCCGGTCGGCGTCCTGCAGGGCGCGGCCCAGCGGCCCCGCCGGCTCGGCGCCCCGGCTGAAGCCGTGGTCGCGGATGGCGGCGGCGGCCGCCGCCGCCTCGGCGGGCGCGAAGCCCAGCGCGCGCAGCCGCTCCCCGGCGTGCTCAGCCGAGAG
>CAZSQE010000557.1:0-1812 GCA_964608905.1 uncultured bacterium
GCCCGAGGCCTTCGTCCCGGCCGAGGCGCCGGCGGAGCCCGAGGCCTTCGTCCCGGCCGAGGCGCCGGCCAGGGACGTCGAGGAGCGGACCGCGCCCGTGGCGGAGGAGCGCGCCTTCGCGCCGGCCGCGCCTCCGGCCGCAGCGGCCGCGCGTGCGCCGCGGACCGGGGACGACGAGGCCCCCGGGCTGTCCGGCGAGGAACTCGTGGCGCAGAGCGTGCGCATGACCCAGGAGCTGCTCGGCGCGATGGGCTTCGAGGCCAAGGTCAGCGCCACGGTGGACGGCAGCCACGTGGACGTCACCGCCGAGGTGGCGCAGGACGAGGAGCTGCTCACCGGCCGCAAGGGCGAGGTGCGGCAGGCGCTCCAGCACATCCTGAACCGCCGGCTCAACCGCGGCGAGACCAGCCGCTACCACCTGCAGCTGGAGATCAACGACTTCTGGCGGCGGCGCGAGGAGGAACTGTGCGGCCTGGCGCGCACGCTGGCCGAGGAGGCGCTGGCGAGCGGCGGCGAGGCGGTCACCGAGTACCTGAACTCGCAGGAGCGCCGCATCGTGCACGTCACCCTGCGCGACGACACGCGGGTGAAGACCTACGCGCTCGGCACCGGGATGATCAAACGCGTCGCCATCGCCCCCGCCGACTTCGAGGGCGGTCCGAGAGACGAAACGGACTAGCCCGGACCACGCTATCTCCGGCGCCGGGCTCCCTCCAGGGCCCGGCGCCTTCGCTTGGAGCGCCACATGCTCGACCTCGACGACACCATCGCCGCCGTGGCCACCGCGACCGGGGCCGCCGGCCTGGCCGTGGTGCGCGTGAGCGGGCCGCGGGCGCTGGCGGTCGCCGACGCCGTCTTCGCCGGCGCGGCGCCGCTGGAGCGGGCCGCGGCGAACACCCTGCACCACGGCTGGGCGCTCGCGCCCGCGGGCGCCGGGACGTCCGCGCCGGCGCGGGCGGAACGCGCGCGGCTCGACGAGGTGGTGGCCGCCGTCTTCCGCGCGCCCCACTCCTACACGCGGCAGGACGTGGTCGAACTGTCGTGCCACGGCGGGCCGCTGCCGGCGGCGCGGGTGCTGAACGCGCTGCTGGCCTCCGGCGCGCGGCTCGCCCGCCCCGGCGAGTTCACGCTGCGGGCCTTCCTCAACGGCCGGCTCGACCTCGTGCAGGCCGAGGCGGTCGCGGACCTGGTGCGGGCCGAGACCGACGGGGCGCTGGACCTGGCGCTGGCCCAGCTCGGCGGCGCGCTGTCGCGGCGGCTGGCGAAGCTGGCCGAGGCGGTGAGCGACGCGGTGGCCGAGGTCGAGGCGCGGGTGGACTTCGCCGAGGACGTCGGCGGCGTCGAGGTGCCGCCGCGGGTGGTCGAGGCGGTGGCGGCGGCCGAGGCGGAGATCGCCGACCTGCTGGCGGGCGCGGAGTACGCGCGCGCGCTGCGCGAGGGCGCGGTCGTCGTGCTCGCCGGCCGGCCCAACGTCGGCAAGTCGTCGCTGTTCAACGCCCTGCTCGGCGAGCGGCGCGCCATCGTCACCGCCGCGCCCGGCACGACGCGCGACCTGGTGAGCGAGCCGCTCGAGGTCGCCGGCGTGCGCGTCGCGCTCACCGACAGCGCCGGCCTGCGCCGGGGCGGCGACGAGGCCGAGAGCGAGGGGGTGCGCCGCGCGCGGGCCGCGCTGGCCGAGGCGGCCATCGTCGGCTGGGTGGTGGACGCCGCCGCGCCGCTCGCCGGGGAGGACCGCTGGATCGCCGCGCGGCTCGCCGGCCGGCGCGTGCTCGTCGCCCTCAACAAGCGCGACCTGCCGCCGGTGACCGCGCC
>CAZSQE010000558.1:0-1811 GCA_964608905.1 uncultured bacterium
CCTACGAGAAGCTCCAGCACGCGCGGGAGCTGCTGGGGCACGCCGTGCCTTCCGGGGACCTGGCCCAGTTGCTCGACCGGGCGCTGGACGCGCTGAACGAGAAGCTCGAGCGCCGGAAGTTCGCGAAGACCGACCGGCCGCGCCCGTACCGGCCGAGCGAGCACGCCCGGCACATCCCGGCGAGCGTGAAGCGCGCGGTGTAGGAGCGCGACGGGGGCCGCTGCACGTTCGTGAGCGAGGGCGGGCACCGGTGCGAGGCGCGGACCCGGCTGGAATGGGACCACGTGGAGCCCGTGGCCACTGGGGGCCAGGCCACGGTGCAGGGCCTGCGATTGCGCTGCCGGGCGCACAACCAACTCGAGGCCGAGCGGGCGTTCGGGCGCGACTTCATGAACGCGCAGCGCGACCCGGAAGTGAGGCGCAGGCTGGCCCGGGGCGCGTGACGCGACTCTCGTCGGGCCGGACCGGGATCGACGCGCCGTTCGCGGCGCGTACCTGATTCCAGCGCGTCAAGCGGAGCGCGTGACGGACATCGGCGCGCCTGCCTTCGCGCGGCGCGAACGTGCCCGGCACGCGGCCGGGTCCGGCGGGGACTCGGCCGGACCTAGCTGCCCACCGCCTCGGCGAACGCCGCGACGGCCCGCGCGATGCCCGCGTCGTCCACGTCGAGGTGCGTGATGGCGCGCAGGCGACGGGCGCCGAAGGGCAGCATGCGCACGCCCCGCGCCTCCAGCGCGCGCAGCACCGCGGCGGGGTCGAGCGCCGGGCGCTCGAGGTCCACGATGACGATGTTCGTGTCCGGCTCGATGACCCGCACGCAGCCCACCCGCGCGAACCCCGCCGCCAGCGTCTTCGCCCGGCGGTGGTCGTCGGCGAGGCGCTCGACGTGGTGGTCGAGCGCGTGCAGGCAGGCGGCCGCCAGGATGCCCACCTGCCGCATGCCGCCGCCCCAGCGCTTGCGCACCCGGCGCGCGCGGCGGACGAAGTCGCCGGAGCCGGCGAGGATGGAGCCCACCGGCGCGCCCAGCCCCTTCGAGAAGCACATCATCACGCTGTCGGCCGTCGCCGCCCAGTCCTGCAGCGGCACGCCGGTCGCCACGCTGGCGTTCCACAGCCGCGCCCCGTCCAGGTGCACGGCCACGTCCTGCGCCCGCGCCACCCCGGCCACCGCCCGCTGCCGCTCGAGCGGCACGATCGCCCCGCCGCCGCGGTTGTGCGTGTTCTCGAGACACAGCAGCCGCACGCGCGCGACGTGCTCGTCGTGCGTCCAGGCGCGCACGCACTCCGCCACCCGCCCGGGCGCGATCGCGCCGCGGTCGCTCGCCAGCACGTGCGCGAGGCAGCCCGAGTTGGCCCCCAGCCCGCCCTGCTCGTAGACGAAGATGTGCGACTCGCGGTCGAGCAGCACCTCGTCGCCCGGCTCGGTGTGGCACTTGATGGCGAGCTGGTTGCCCATCGTGCCGCTGGGCACGTACAGCGCCGCCTCCTTGCCGGCGAGCGCGGCGACGCGGCGCTCCAGTTCGAGCACGGTGGGGTCGTCGCCGAACACGTCGTCCCCCACCACGGCCTCGGCCATGGCCCGGCGCATGGCCGGGGTGGGCCGGGTGACGGTGTCGCTGCGCAGGTCGACGATCGGCTCGGGCGTGCTCATGGTCGGGTTCGCCTCGGTGGGTCGGGTTCGCCTCGGTGGGTCGGTACGGTGCGGACCGGGAACGGCCGGCAGTGTAGGGGATGCGCGGCGGCGCGCGGTAGGCGCGACCGGCTCGGGCGGCGTGGGGCACGACGCGCTGGCCCGCCGATGGGCCCGGCGG
>CAZSQE010000559.1:0-1804 GCA_964608905.1 uncultured bacterium
CCCGCCGGGTGGTCGTGGCCGCGGGCCGGGGCGGCTGCCCGGGCCGGCTCGGCGTGCCCGGCGAATCGCTCGGGCACGTCTTCCACCGGCTATACGACCCGGCCGACTTCGCCGGGCTGCGCGTCCTCGTCGTGGGCGGCGGCCAGACCGCCGCCGAGGCGGCCATCTCCCTCGCCGACGGCGGCGCCGAGGTGACGCTGGTGCACCGCGGCGCCATGCTGACGCGGCCGCGCTTCCGCACCCTGTCGCGCCTGAGCGAACTGCTGGCCGGCGCTCCCACCACGCCCTTCCGCAAGGGCCAGCCGCGCGACGACGTGCCGCGCCGCGAGCCCGGGCCGGGCACGGTCACCCTGCGCCTGGCCACGCGTCTGCTCGAGGTGCGCGCCGGCGAGGCGGTGCTGGGCCCGGCGGACGGGCCGCCCGAGACAATGCCCGCCGACGCGGTGCTCATCCTGGTGGGGAGCGACCCGGCGCGGGCGTTCCTCGAGCGCTCGGGGGTCGAGCTGGGCGACTGATCCGCGGCGCCCGGCCGGCTGGACCGGCGGCCCGCCCGCGGCGCCCTCCCCCCTACCTCAGGTACGCCGCCTCGACGGCCGGCGGCCGGCCCGTCTTCGCCTCGCCCGGCTGCAGCACCCGGAAGATGCCGATGCCGTAGCCGGCCACGCGCCCGCCCACGTAGACCAGCTCCAGGCGCTGCTCCCGGTCGCGGAAACCCCCGTCGTAGAGCAGCGGCTCGAGCTGGGCGCGGAAGATCTCCGTCACCCGCTGGTCCACCACCAGCCAGCGCACGCGGTTGCGCACCGCGGTGGCGACGATGGTCTCGTAGGGCTCGTCGGGCATCACGTCGTAGCGGCAGCGGGCGTAGAAGGCCACCCACGGCTTGCGGTCCATCACCGCCTCGCCGGGCCGCGCCACGCCGGAGAGCCACGCGCCGGCGTCGCGCTGGTGGTGGATCCAGCCGTCGAAGGGCGTGACCAGGTCGCGCGCCAGCCCCAGGCCGCACCAGAGCGCGCCCGCCAGCGCCACCGCGCCGGCCGCCAGCCGCCACGGCCGCGCGCCGAAGGTGAACGGCACGGCGGCGAGGACGGCCAGCGCCGGCACCGCCCCCAGCACGAAGCGCGGCTGGGCCGAGAGACCGAGCAGGGGCAGCGCCACGAGGTGCAGCAACGGCACGGCCTCGAGGCCGCGGCGACGCCACAGGCCGACGAGCGAGAGCAGCAGGAGCGGCACGGGCCAGAGCCGGAGCAGCGAGTGGCCGTGGGTCACGACGTTCGACGGGTACTGGCGCAGGGCGGCCGGCCCGTTCGCGGCCAGTGTGCCGAGCAGACCGTCGGGCGCCGCGGGCTCGTCGCGCAGGCGCGGCTCGTCCAGGCGCCAGTCGGTCACGACCTCGCGCAGCGCGCCCACCTTGGGCGTGAGGGTCCAGTCCCCCAGGGTGGCGTGGAACCAGAGCCAGCACGGCACCGCCACGAGCAGGAAGCCGCCGACGCCCAGCGCCACCGCGCGGGGCCGCGCGCGGCCGCGCAGCGCGCGCGCGAGGCCGCCGAGGGCGAGCGCCGCCGCCGGGACCAGCGCCTCGGGGCGCGTGGCGAAGGCCGCGCCCAGCGCGAGGCCCGAGGACAGCGGCCGGCCCGCCGCGAGCAGCGCGAGGGCGCCGTAGAGGGCGAGGAAGTAGGCCGACTCGGACATGGTGACCGCCGAGTAGACGGCCAGCAGCGGGTGCAGTGCGACCGCCAGCACCGGCAGGGCGGCCCAGCGCTCTCCCACCGCGCGCCGCGCCAGCAGCCAGACCGGCACGACCAGC
>CAZSQE010000560.1:0-1786 GCA_964608905.1 uncultured bacterium
GGCCCCGGCGGCGGGGGGGCCGCCGGGGCCGCCGCGGCGAAGACGTCGCGCGGCGCGCGGGCGCGCTCGAGCACCGCGCGGGCGCGGGCCCAGGCCGGGTCGTCCTCCAGCGCCACGCGCGCCGCCGCGCCGTCGCCCAGCATGCGCCGGGCCATCTCGCGGCGCACCGCCCGCTCGAGCGGCGTGCGCTGCGCGGCCGCCTCCGCCGCGGTGAACTCCACCTTCTCCTCCTCCAGCCAGGCGAGGAACTCGCTCCACGGCACCTCGACCGTCGTGTCCGGCCGCGGCTGCGGGTGGGTGTTGAGCCAGCGGTTGGCGAAGCGGAACGCCAGGTTGCGCGCCTCCACCCTGCGCCGCAGTCCGGTGAGCGTGTCCGGGACCACCACCACGTCGGGGGTGACGCCGCCGCCGCCGGCGACCGTCCGCCCGCCCGGCGTGCGGAAGACCGGGCGGACCGCGCTGTCGGCGGGCGCCCCGTCCGGCGCCGGCGCGGGGAACGCGGCCTCGTCGTCCTCGTCCGCCTCCTCCGCCAGCGAGTCGGCCCCGGCCCGGTCGATCGAGCGGCCGCTCGGGGTGTGGTAGAGCGCGGTGGTGAGCTTGAGCGCGCCGTCCCGGCCGTTCAGCGGGAAGACGCGCTGCACCGAGCCCTTGCCGAAGGTGGTGGCGCCCACGAGCAGGGCGCGGTCCAGGTCCTGCAGCGCGCCGGCCACGATCTCGGCGGCGGAGGCGGAGCCGCCGTCCACCAGCACGACCACCGGCCAGTCCAGGTTCGGCGCGGCCTCGTCGGCGTAGAAGCGGCGGTCCTCCTGGGTGGCCCGCCCCTTGGTGTAGACGACCATGGTGCCGCGCGGCAGGAACGCCTCGACCACGTCCACGGCCTGGTCGAGCAGCCCGCCCGGGTTCGAGCGCAGGTCGAGCACCAGGCTCTTCGCCCCCTGCGCGCGCAGGCGCGCCAGCGCGGCGCGCGTCTCCTGGCCGCTGCGCTCGGAGAAGGTGGTGAGCCGCAGGTAGCCGACGCCCGGCGCGGCGACGAAGGCGTAGGGCACCGCCTTGCGCTCGACGAGCCGGCGGGTCAGCTCGATCTCGTGGGTGTCCGCCTCCCCCTCGCGGCCGATGCGCACCCGGACCGTCGTGCCGGCGGCGCCGCGCAGCCGGTCGGCCACCTCCTCGACCGCCAGCCCGAAGGCGGACTTCCCGTCGATGGCCACCAGCACGTCGCCGGAGCGCAGCCCCGCCTCCCAGGCGGGCGTGCCCTCGATCGGGGCGATGACGGTGGGGTAGCCGTCCCGCACGCCCACCTCCACGCCGATGCCGCCGAAGCTGCCCTCGGCCATGCTGAGCAGGTCGCGGTAGGCCCTGGCGTCGAGGTACTGCGAGTGCGGGTCGAGCTGGCGCAGCATCCCCCGGATGGCGCCCTCGATGAGCGCGGCCGGCTTGACCGGGTCCACGTAGTGGACCTCGATCTTGCGCACGACCTCCACGAACATGTCGAGGTCGGGATAGAGGTCGCGCGTGGCGGCGCGGCCCGCCCACCAGCCGAGCGCGAACAGCACGGCGAGGGACGTGGCCAGGACGAAGCGGCGACGGATCAAGCGAGGCCCTCCGCGGACCGGTGGGTGACGCTACGAACGCGGCAATATAGCACAGCGCGTCACGGGCTCACCCAGTGCGGCAGGCGCGGCGGCACGGCCGGCGAACCGTCCGCGGCGCGCGGCAGGGCCCGCCACGCGATGCCGGCGCCCAGCGCGGGCAGCGCCGGACCGCGCGCGCCGCCGGGCCAGGGCGC
>CAZSQE010000561.1:0-1780 GCA_964608905.1 uncultured bacterium
CCTCCGCGCTCCCGCCCGCCCGCGTCCCGGTGGTATGGTCCCCGCCCGGTCCCCCGGTCTTCCGCCCGGTTCGCCTCGGCCTCTCGGGAGCCACGCCATGAGGATCCTGCGCAACGTCGTCATCGCGATCGCCGTCCTGCTCGTGCTGTTCCTGGTGATCGGCTTCTTCCTGCCGTCGACGTTCACGGTGGAGCGCTCGACCCTCATCGCCGCGCCGGTCGACTCGATCTACGCCCGCGTGGCCACGCCCCGCACCTGGGCGACGTGGTCGGCGTGGACGGTGAGGCAGGACTCGACGCTCGTCTACACCTGCGCCGGACCCGACGCCGGCGTCGGTGCCGTGATGAAGTTCACGGCGAAGCAGATGGGCAACGGCGAGCTGGAGATCGTCGAGGCGGTCCCGGGGCGCGTGGTGGGCTACGAGCTGCGCCTCGCCGCCACCGACATGAAGGTGAACGGCCGGGTCACGCTGGAGCCGGAGGGGGACGGGACGAAGGTCACCTGGCGTGACGCGGGCGACCTGGGGGGCAACGTGCTGCTGCGCTACCTCGTGCCGATGCTGAACCGGAACCTGGCCGCGGCCTACGAGACGTCCTTCCAGGGGCTGACGCGCGAGACCGCGGCGCGCTGAAGCGCGCCCGGCGGGGCACGGCCGCCCGGTGGTCGCGCGAAGGCCCGCTCCCGGCTCGGGGGGCGGGCCCCGCGCATGGGGTGCGGACTCAGGGCTTCGCGGGGATCAGCCGGAGGATCTCGTCGGTGTCGGGGAACCGCCCGGTCTCGCTCTTCGAGAACAGGCTCCGGCCGTCGAGGACGACCTCGAAGACGCCGCCGGAGCTGCGGACCAGCTCCGCCTCGAGGCCGCGGGCGCGCTTGACGTCGGCCGCCAGACTGGCGGCGCGGAAGAGATACCCTCACTGACCGCAGTAGGTGATCGTCAACCGGCTCATCCATTCCTCCCGGGTTGCGTGGCGGACGGCGTTCCGCGCCGGAGAGTAGCGTTTCCGGGGGCGCGCGCAACCGACTAAGATGCGCGGGCGCGCGGAGCGGTTCGAGACGCGCGGCGCGGGAGGCCCGGGCGACGGAGGCGGGAGCGGGATGAACGTCGGGGAGCGGCTGCGGGAACGGCTGGGGGAGGGGTTGCGCACGGACGAGCCGATGCGCCTGCACACCACCTTCCGCATCGGCGGCCCGGCCGACTTCCTCTACGAGGCCCGCACCCCGGACGCCCTGGTCGCGGCGCTGCGGGCGGCGCACGGACTGGGGCTGCCGGTCTTCCTGCTGGGGGGCGGCAGCAACCTGCTGGTGGCCGACGACGGTGTGCGCGGGCTCGTGCTGCGCGACGCCTGTGACCGGGTGGACCTCGACGGGCACGAGGTGCTCGCCGAGTGCGGGGCGGACGTCCACGGCCTCGTCGAGCGCTGCCGCGACGCGGGCCTGGCCGGCCTCGAGTTCGCCGCCGGCCTGCCCGGCACGCTCGGTGGGGCGCTGTTCGGCAACGCCGGCTGCTACGGCCGGGACGTGGGCTCGCGCGTGGTCGAGTGCACGCACGTCACGCTCGACGGCACGGCGACCGAGACGCGCCCGGCCGCGTGGTACGAGTTCGGCTACCGCGGCTCGCGGCTCCGGCGCGACCCGCGCGTGCTGCTCTCGTGCCGCCTGCGGCTCGCGCCCGGGGACCGCGCCGCCATCGGGCGCGAGATCGAGGAGAAGCTGGCGCTGCGCCGCTCGAAGCACCCGGACTGGCGCCGGGAGCCCACGGCCGGCTCCTACTTCAAGAACC
>CAZSQE010000562.1:0-1776 GCA_964608905.1 uncultured bacterium
CCTCTATCCCCTCCGGTTCGCCCCAGTACACCCCAGGCCAGAGCCCCAACCCCCCGCCATCGTCTTCAAATCACCTTTAAATTTGACGACACGCCCCGGCCCGGGCTTGCGCTGCGCCCCAAACGGCAACGCGCGATTTGGGGCCTTAGCGTTCGTCTGGGGGGCTTTGCCCTACGCGACCCCTCCGAGCGCCTCGGCCAAGGCCTCCTGCAACACCTCGAGCACCATCTCCTGCTCCCCCGCGTCGAGCCCCAGAAACGGCCGGGCGGGAATGCCCCGCTCCGCGGCGCCGAACTGGTGGGTGGCGCCGTAGATCCAGGGCGTGCCGAGCTCTAGGCCCGGGTCGGTGGCGTGGTAGTTCAGGTTTTTCAGGTGCTGGTCGAGCACGAGGATCTTGTCCGGCTTGCCCTTGGCGAGCTTGCGCTGCCGGTAGCGCTCGTTGAGCGGCTGCCAGGGCGACCCGTCGGGCGCCACCTCGCGGTCCCACCGGTCTTCGTGACTGAGCAAGAGCGACTCGCCGATGTCGGCGAACACGGGCTGTAGGCGCCCACCCAGGTCGGTCAGGTGCCGCAGCGTGTCCAGTACGGCGGCGCCGCCTTCGGCAGTGAGGGTGATCTTGGCGCCGGCCATCTAGGCGCCCTTCTCCAGCTCGGCCGCCAGCGCCGCCCGGATCTCCTCCGGCATGCCCTCGGCCCGCCGCAGCAGCTCCTCGCGGGTGCGCTGGCCCCGGGCTGCGGCGTTGGGCCGGTACTCGAACCCCGGGTCGATGCCTTCGGGCACCGTGACCACCCGGGGCGAGGGGCCGCGGGCGCCGACGACCTTCGTCTCCCACACCACCTCGGGCGCCTCGCCCACCGTCAGGCCCCGGCGCTTCAGGTCCCGTTCGGAAAGGGTGAACTTCTTGCACTTGCAGCCCCAGCCGTTTTGGGGCGAGTGCGTGTCCCACCACGGGTCATCGAGCGGCAGCACCAGGCCATCCCACGCCAGGTGGTGGGGCCGGGGGTTGACCGAGTCGCCGTGCTTGTACAGGCCGTAGGGCCGCCGACGCTTGAGCGCGGGGTCGGCCATCTGCGCCTCGCGCCCGGCGTGGTAGCTCTGCCGCACGTTCGTGTCGAAGATCACCCGGGTCCGCCAGTTGCGCCCGCCTTGGTACTGCCACCCGTGGGCCTCGACGATCGCGTCGAACAGCTTGCGAAACGCCTGGATGGTAGACCCGCCCTCGATCGCCTTTTGCACCGCGCCGTGCAGGTCGGCGAGCAACGCGGCCTTCATGGCGCCGGCCACCATGAACGCCACGTCGTGCTCAGCGGCGTACACGTCGGTCCAGGCGCGGGTGGGCAGCGAAAGCTTGCGCAGGAAGAAGGCGAGCTGCTCGCGGAAGGGCTTGCTGCCGTAGTCAGCGGCCATCGGTCACGTGTCGGACGGATCGGACGGATGGGACGGATCGGAGCATTAGATGCCTTCCAACAGCTCAAACCGCCCTGCCAGCGCTGCCGCGGCCAGGGCTTCCGTCATGGCCTGGGCCAGCCCTGTCGCATCCAGCGCGGGGTAGGCCCCCGCCAGGGCGGTTTGCAGGCTCTCCAGGCTTTCGGCTTGGTCCACCAGGGCGCGGATCGCGTCGAGCATGCTCGCCAGGTGGGGCGCGGTGTCGGCGGCTAGGCGCGCGGCTTGGGCGTCGGGGGTGTCTAGGTCGTCGGCAGCGGGCGGCTCTTCGCGGTTGCGGGCCCGGGCTCGGTTTTCGGCCCGGTCCTCGGTGCCAAACGCGGGGGCCGGGGC
>CAZSQE010000563.1:0-1770 GCA_964608905.1 uncultured bacterium
GTGCTGGGGCTGCACGCGCTGCAGCACCGCGGGCAGGAGTCGAGCGGGCTGGTGAGCTGCGACGACGCGGGCGGCTTCCACGCGCACAAGGGCCTGGGGCTGGTCGCCGACGTCTACCGCGGGCTCGACCTGGCGCGGCTGCCGGGCAGCCTGGCCATCGGGCACGACCGCTACTCGACCGCGGGGCGGGTGACGCTCGAGAACACCCAGCCGATCAGCGTCGTCTACCGCGGCGGCTCGCTGGCGCTGGCGCACAACGGCAACCTGGCGAACGCCCGCGCGCTGCGCGAGGGGCTCGAGGCGGCCGGCTCCATCTTCCAGACCACGCTCGACAGCGAGGTCTTCCTGCACCTCATCGCCCGCTCGACCACCGACGGCGTCGAGGCCGCGCTGGCCGAGGCGGCCACCGTGGTGCGCGGCGCCTACGCGCTGCTGCTGCTCACGCCGGAGGCGGTCTACGCGCTGCGCGACCCGCACGGCTTCCGGCCGCTGTCGCTGGGGCGCCTGGGCGACGGGCACGTGGTGGCGAGCGAGACCTGCGCCTTCGACCTGGTGGGGGCGGAGCACCTGCGCGACGTGGCGCCGGGCGAGCTGGTGCGCCTCGACCGGCGCGGCCTGACGAGCCGGCGGCTGGCGCCGGCGGGCGGGCCGCTGCACCAGTGCATCTTCGAGCACATCTACTTCTCGCGCCCCGACAGCCGCGTCTTCGGCGAGGACGTGGACCGGGTGCGGCGGGCCATCGGGCGCCGCCTGGCCGCCGAGTGCCCGGCCGAGGCCGACGCGGTGATCGCCGTGCCGGACTCCAGCAACTCGATCGCCCTCGGCTTCAGCGAGGGCTCGGGGCTGCCCTACGAGCTGGGGCTGATCCGCAACCACTACATCGGGCGGACCTTCATCCAGCCGGGCGACCGGGACCTCGGCGTGCGCATCAAGTTCAACCCGGTGCGCGCGGCGCTGGCCGGGCGCCGCATCGTGGTGGTGGACGACTCCATCGTGCGCGGCACCACGCTGCGCCGGCTGGTCGGGCGCCTGCGCGGGGCGGGGGCGCGCGAGGTGCACGTGCGGGTGGGCTCGCCGCCCATCACCCACGCCTGCCACTACGGCATCGACACGCCGCGGCGGCGCGAACTCATCGGCGCGCTGCGCACCGTGCCGGAGATCCGGGACTTCCTCGGCGTCGAATCGCTGGGCTACCTCTCGCTCGAGGGCCTGCTGGCCTGCGAGAGCGCGCCGGGGGACTTCTGCCGCGCCTGCTTCACGGGGGACTACCCGGTGGCGGTGGAGCCGGAGGCGGGCAAGCTGGCGCTGGAGGAGCTGCACGGGCCCGGGGCGGCCCGCGGACCGGGGGGCGGGCCGACGCCGCTTCCTTGACGCCCCGGCGGCGGCTCCCTACAGTCGCCCGGTTTCCCCGTCCACGCCTGAGAGGTCCATCGGGGCCCCGGAGAGCGCCATGTCCCTGCACGAGCTGATGCGGCAGCGCGAGGAGAAGCTCGCGCGGTGGCGGGCACTGGGGGTGGAGCCGTACGCCTACCGCTACGAGCCGACCCACCACGCCGCCGACATCCTGGCCCGGGGCGACGCCGTCACGCCGGAGCCGGGCGAGCGGGTGCGGTTGGCGGGCCGGGTCATGACCCTGCGCGGTCACGGGAAGGCCGGTTTCGCCCACCTGCTGGACGGCAGCGGGCGCATCCAGCTCTACTTCCGGGCGGACGTCATGGGCGAGGGATTCGGCCGCTACGAGCTGCTGGACGTGGGGGACTGGGTGGGGGT
>CAZSQE010000564.1:0-1768 GCA_964608905.1 uncultured bacterium
GGCAAGACCCGCGTCCTGACCGCGCGGGTGGCGGCCCTGCTGGCCGCGGGGGTGCCGCCACGCGCCGTCCTCGCCTTCACCTTCACGAACCGCGCCGCGCGCGAGATGCGGGGGCGCATCGCCGCGGCGGCGGGCGAGGCGGCGCGCGAGTTGTGGGTGGGCACCTTCCACGCCACCGGGGTGCGGCTGCTGCGGCGCGAGGCCGCGGCGGCCGGCGTGCCGCGCGACTTCGCCATCTACGACCGCGAGGACCAGGAGGCCGTGCTGCGCGGCCTGGTGCGGCGGCTCGAGCTGTCGGAGGAGGCGTACCGCGTCGGGGCGGTGCTGGGCCGCATCTCGGACGCCAAGAACGCGCTGGTCCCGCCGGCGGAGTTCGAGCGGATGGCGGCCAGCCCCTACGAGCGGCGCGTGGCCGAGCTGTACGCCCTCTACGAGCGGGAGCTGGCGGCGAACGGGGCGCTCGACTTCGACGACCTCATCGGCCGGACGGTGCTCCTGCTGCGCGACCGGCCGGACGTGGCGGAGCGCTACGGGCGGCGCTTCGAGCACGTGCTGGTGGACGAGTACCAGGACACGAACCACGCCCAGTTCCGGCTGGTGCGGGCGCTGAGCGCGGTGCACGGGAACGTCTTCGTCGTCGGCGACGACGACCAGTCCATCTACGGCTGGCGGGGCGCCGACCTGTCGAACGTGCTCGAGTTCGAGCGCGCCTTCCCCGGCGCGGCGGTGCTGCGGCTGGAGCAGAACTACCGTTCGACCGGGAACATCCTCGCCGCCGCGAACGCCGTGATCGCCCACAACCGGGCCCGCAAGGGCAAGACGCTGTGGTGCGAGCGCGAGGCGGGAGCCCGGCTGCGCTTCGCCCTGGCCGCCGACGAGGCCGACGAGGCCCGCCGGGTGCGGCGCCTGCTCGAGGAGCGCGTGCGCCGCGGGCGGACGCTGCGGGAGGCGGCCGTGCTCTACCGCACGAACGCCCAGTCGCGGGCGCTCGAGACCGAACTGCGCCGGTCCGGCATCGCCTACGAGATCGTCGGCGGCGTCTCGTTCTACCAGCGGCGCGAGGTCAAGGACCTGCTCGCCTACCTGCGGCTGGCGGTGAACCCGGCCGACGCGGTGGCCTTCTGGCGCGTGTGGAACACGCCGCGGCGCGGCCTGGGCGCCGCGGTGCGGGCGCGCGTGGCGGCGCTGGCGGCGGAGCGCGGCCTGCCGCCGCCGGAGGCGCTGCGCGCGCTGGCGCGCGAGGGGGGGCTGGCCGGGGCGGCGGCGCGCGGCGCGGCGGCGCTGCTGGGAGTGCTCGACGAGCTGGCGGCGCGGCGCGAGGAGCCGGTGGACGTGCTGGTCATGCGGCTGCTCGAGGGCACCGGCTACCTGCGCCACCTCGAGGGGCTGGGCGAGGAGGACCTCGCCGACCGCCGCGCCAACGTCGAGGAGCTGGTCGCCACCGCCGGCAGCTTCGCCGCCGAGCGGGGCGGCGGCCTCTCCGACTACCTCGCCGAGACGGCGCTGCTCACCGACGCCGACCGGGTGAGCGAGGACGCCGACCGCGTGCTGCTGCTGACGGCGCACAACGCCAAGGGGCTGGAGTTCGACACGGTGGTGGTGGCCGGGCTGGAGGAGGGCCTGTTCCCGCACGCCTCGTCGCTCGACGACGACCGCGAGCTGGAGGAGGAGCGGCGGCTCTTCTACGTCGCCATCACCCGGGCGCGGGACGAGGTGCTGCTCACCGCGGCGATGGCGCGGCGGCGCTTCGGGCCGCTGGGGGGCGGCC
>CAZSQE010000565.1:0-1766 GCA_964608905.1 uncultured bacterium
GCATTCAAGAAGAAGGGCACCTGCGGTCTGGCGGATGGTGGCCGACCCAACCCGAACATGCTCGGCACCGGCGCCGCGGCGAACGCGGGGCACCTGCTGGCGGGCCGTGGGCGGCAGATCGAAGGGGCTCTCGGGGCGGCAACAGGTGGGGCGCCTGCCCCCACGCCCGCAGCACCTCCCTCGCGGGCAGGTGGGCTCTCGGCGCGCCGCGACAACGCCATGCCGCCGGCGCACATGCTCGCCGCGCGGGACCGTGGCATGGCCGACGGCGGCAAGCCCAAGCGTAAACCGAACGGCGGCGAGGTTGAAGGCCCCGGCGGGCCGACCGACGACGAGGCGGGTGTCTACGCGCTGAGTGACGAGGAATACGTGCTGCCGGCGGACACGGTCGAGGCAATGGGCGGCGCGGAAGTGCTGGACCAGATTCGCGACGAAACGCACGAGTTCGTCGATGAGGATAACCGCCCGCGCGGCTTGGCAAACGGCGGGCTGGGCGGCGCGTACGACTGGATGAAGGGCAAGGTCGGCTCCGGCCTGCAGGCCGGCAAGGATGCACTCAGCTCTTTGCGCGGGCAGCCCGCCGCGCCGCAGGTCAGTATGAAGACGTCGGCCGGTGGGTTCACCAACGCCGAGCGCATGGCGTCTGCCGCCCGGGCCAATCCGGTCGGCTCGCCGCTCCCGAGCGCAGCGCCCGCACCCGCCACCGCTTATCGCGGCGGGCCGCAGCCGTTTGCGGGCGAGCCCAAAGGCCGCGCAGCGCAGGCTGCACAGAAGGCCACTCGAGCCGCTTCGATGGATATGGATGCCGCCCGCCGCGCGAGCGCCGTGCGCCCGCCCCCGGTCGCGCCGGCTCCCCCCGTCGCCGGCGGCTTGGCGCAGCCGCCCAGCAAGGCGATGTCCCGCTTTACGACGGCCGTAAAAGGCGGCGGCGTCCTCGCCGGTATGGACCAGCTCGGTCGGGGCGTGGCCGGGATCATGGAACCCGGTGACTCCAGCACGGGCGACAAGATTCGCGCTGGCGTTGGCGCCGCATCCTTTATCCCCGGGCTTGCCCAGGGGGCGCGCCCCATCGCCGGCGGTATGTCGCTGGCGAACATGATCCCTGACAGCGTGTATGAAAAAGGGCTGGGCATGCTTGGGCTGATGCCGGAGGAATCTGGCGTCCAGCTCGGCCCCGAGGCGCAGAAGATGCTCGACGCAGTCGGTGCGAAGGACGCCGCAGAGTACAACGCCATGCGCGAGCAGTCCGCCCCCGCCCCCGCCCCCGCAGGCACGGCAAGCGGCGCGCGGCCCGGTCAGGGCGCGCAGGCAGCACCTGTCGCGCGGCCCGCGCCGCCCGACTATGGTAACGACAGCGGCACCGGCTTCATCATCAACCACCAGACGGGCAAGCGGACCAACATCGATAGCCGCGCCGGTCTCGGGTACGGCCTCGGGGCTGGACGTGAGGCAGCCCCGCAGGGCGGCATGACGCAGGAGCTGGCCGGGCGCGCGCGGCAGTACAACACCGACGCGGATGCGCTGATGTCCAAGCAGGGCGGTGGCATCGGCGAGGCGTTCGTGGCGCGCGGAATGCGCAACAGCGCCAACGGCCTCAACACCCAGGCAATGACCTCGCAGGGTTTGGACGATGCCAGAGAGAACCAGCAGCTGAAGCGCGAGGGCGACGAGCGCGTCGGCCTGGCCAAAGCCCGGGCGGATATGGCAAAGGCGCAGCAGGATCAGAAAAACTCCGACCGTACTTTTGGCCTCGCCCAGAACGCGGA
>CAZSQE010000566.1:0-1764 GCA_964608905.1 uncultured bacterium
CATCGGCTCGCCCGTCCGCATCCGCTCCAGCAGCCAGCCCACGGTGGCCGGCGGGAACAGCCCGTCGAGACGGCTGGCCTGTGCGCGCGCGCGCGTCTCCAGCTCCGCGGCGTGGGCGAGGAACAGGCCCCGCCAGTCGGGGTGGGTGCCGTGCAACTTCGCCCGCGGCACCCGGAACACCTGCGGGTAGTGCCGCTCCATGGTGCGGATGAACAGCGTCTTCTCCAGCCGCAGCCGGCGCGGGACCCGCTTCATGAAGTCGAGGATGTCGTCGTCGAGGAAGGGGTTGCCCACCGCCAGCTCGGGCACCAGGTTCAGTTCGTGCCAGGGCAGCGTGCGGTGCGGCTGCCGCTGGTCGAGGTGGAGCCAGTCCTTCCTGTCGTGCCAGTTCGTCACGTGCGCCGCGCGCGCCCAGATCTCGTCCTGCATGCGCCGCTGGGCCTCCTCCATGGCGCGGAACGACGCGGCCGGCACGCAGGCGCGCAGCGGCTGCAGCTCGACCACCGGGCACATGCCGAGGAAGGTCATGACGTCGTGCCGGCAGATGAGCCGCACGTCCATCAGGCCCCAGCACTCGTCGGCGAAGAAGACGGTGCCGCAGCGGCCTTCCCGGGCCATCCCGCGGAGGCGGTGCCAGAAGTGGGGCTCGTTGCAGAACTCGCCGTAGCCCATGGCGGTGCGGACGTTGGTGTCGAGCGTCCCCCAGAAGTCGCCGTCGTAGCTGTCCACCGCCTCGTGGGGGACCCCGCAGAGCCGGGCCACCTGCGCGGCGATGTCCGGGTCGCTGTCGGGACGGGGCTTCCCGTCGCTGTAGGACAGGGCCAGCATCTCCGCGGGCGGCACCTGCTCGGTGAGGATGCCGAGCGCCGAGCCGGAGTCGTAGCCGCCGCTGAGCGAGACGGCGATCGGCCGCCGGCGGATCCGCCGGGCCACGGCCCTCCGCACGAGGGCGAGCAGCTCCTCCGACAGTTCCCGCTCGTCCGCCCGCCCGGGCGACAGCAGCTCGTAGAGCCAGTGCCGCCGGCTCGACCAGCCCGCGGGCGTGGCCTCGTGCACGCAGGCGTGCTCCAGCATCCGCGCGCCGGCGAAGATCGTGCGGCCGGCGTGGATGATGCCGTTGGTCATGTAGTCCGCGATGCCGGCCGGGTCCAGCGGCCGCGCGTCCATGGCGGGGACGAGGCCGGGCGAGGTGACGAGCCACAGCTCGCCGCCCCCGCCGCCGGCGAACACCATCCGCGAGGCGAGGTGGTCCGTGACCACGAGCGCGCAGTCCTGCCGGGCGTCGAAGACGAACAGGCGGAAGCTGCCGTTGAGCCCGTGCACGAAGTCGCGGCCCCGCTCGAGGTAGCGCTCCAGGGCGGCCGCGGCGGCGTCCCCGGCCGGCGGGTCGTAGAGCTGCCCGTGGAAGACGAGCGCCACGCGCCCGTCCGCTGAGAGCCGTACCTCGGAGCGCGGCGCCACGAGGTGGCAGTGCCAGCCCGGCAGGTCCAGCGCGAACGAGGGCTCGTCGCCCAGCACCTGCCGGAACCGCTCGCGCGCCGCGCCGGCGTCGGCCTGCCGGCCCTTGTGCTGCAGCATCCCGAGCAGGACCTCGAACCCGTCCCGGACGACTTCGTGGGTGCTCGGCATGGCGGTTCCTCGGGCCGTGTGGGCGCGCGCCGCTCCGCGCGCGGACGCTCCCCGGAGCGGACCGCGCCCGGGCGCCGTGGGGGCGCGACGGTGCCGCAGACTACGGTAGCCGGGGGCACGCCGACAACTGCCGGC
>CAZSQE010000567.1:0-1758 GCA_964608905.1 uncultured bacterium
GTCCCACCCGGCCCGCGCGCGTCGCCCGCCGCCGGCCGCCGCCCCCTACGCCTCCTGGCCCCAGGGCACGAGCACGATCTTGCCCGCGTTGCCGGAGCGGAGCTGCTCGATCCCCTCCACCACCTTCGCCATCGGCATGACGTGGGTGATGGCGGGGCCCACGTCCAGCCGCCCGCTGCGCAGGAGCGTGTCCATCTGGAACCAGGTATCGTACATCCGGCGCCCGGCGATGCCCTGGAGGGTGGCCCCCTTGAAGACCAGCAGCCGGTTCCAGTCGAGCCCGAACGCCTCCCGCGGCAGGCCGAGCAGCGACAGCCGGCCGCCGTTGCGGAGCGCCGCCAGGCCGTCCCGGATGGCCCGGGCGTTGCCCGACATCTCCAGCACGCCGTCGAGGCCGCGCCCCTCGGTCAGCTCGGCCACCCGGGCCACGAAGTCCTCCTTCGCCGAGTCGATCACCGCGTCGGCCCGCATCCTCCTCGCCAGCTCCAGCCGGTACGGCACGACGTCCGCGGCGATGACCTGCGCCGCGCCGGCGGCGCGCGCCACGGCGATGGCGAACAGCCCGATCGGCCCGCAGCCCGTCACCGCGATGCGGCAGGCGGACAGCTCCCCGGCGAAGGCCGTGTGCACGGCGTTGCCGAGCGGCTCCATCACGCTCTGGACCTCGAGGGGCACGTTGGCCGGGGCCCGCCAGGCGTTCACCGCCGGGGCCACCGCGTACTCGGCGAAGCCCCCGTTCACGTCCACGCCGAGGATGCGCGTGTTCGCGCAGACGTGCGCGGCCCCGGTGCGGCAGGCGGTGCAGTACCCGCAGACGATGTGGCTCTCGAAGGAGACCCGCTCGCCGGTCCGGAACTCGCTCACGCCCTCCCCCAGGCCCACGATCTCCCCGACGAACTCGTGCCCGATGACCACGGGCGGCCGGATGCGGTTGCGGCTCCACTCGTCCCACTCGTAGATGTGCAGGTCGGTGCCGCAGATCCCGGCGCGGAGCACGCGCAGCAGCAGCTCGCCCGGGCCGGGCGCCGGCACGGGCACGTCGCGGATCTCGACGCCGGGCCCGGCCGCGGCCTTCACCACGGCCTTCATCGTCCGGCCGGGGCCGGGAGGCGGCGTTCGCAGGTCGTCCTTGGGGCTGGAAGCGGTCATCGGAGCAGCACCTCGCGCAGAGCCTCGCCGGTGTAGGACCCCCGCGCGCGGCTCACCGCCTCGGGGGTCCCGGTGGCGACCACGGCGCCGCCCTGCTCGCCACCTTCGGGACCCAGATCGATCAACCAGTCGGCGCTCTTGATCACGTCCAGATTGTGCTCGATCACCACCACCGTGTTGCCGCGCTCGACGAGCGAGTGCAACACCTCGAGCAGCATGCGCACGTCCTCGAAGTGCAGCCCGGTGGTGGGCTCGTCGAGAATGTACAGCGTCCGGCCCGTCGCCACCCGCGACAGCTCGGTGGCCAGCTTGACCCGCTGCGCCTCGCCGCCCGACAGCGTGGTCGCCGACTGGCCGAGGTGGATGTAGCCCAGCCCCACCGCGCGCAGCGTCTCCAGGCGGCGCCGCAGCGCGGGGATGGCCCCCAGCGTCTCCAGCGCCTCCTCCACCGTCAGGTCCAGCACGTCGGCGATCGAGCGGCCCTGGTAGAGGACCTCGAGCGTCTGGCGGTTGTAGCGCCGGCCGTGGCAGACGTCGCAGCGCACGAAGACGTCGGGCAGGAAGTGCATCTCGATCTTGCGCAGTCCGTCGCCCCGGCAGGCCTCGCAG
>CAZSQE010000568.1:0-1754 GCA_964608905.1 uncultured bacterium
CGGCTCGTCCAGCTCCTGCCCCAGCGCGCGCGCCTCGCGCGCGAGCCGTTCGGTCTCGCCGGCGGCCTCCTGCTGGTCCGCCGCGCGCTCCGCCTGCTCCGCGGCCGCGGCGTCCCGCTCCTCCATCTCCCGGTTGCGCGCCTCCTGCTCCGCCCGGAGGTCCTCGGCCCGCCGCGCCAGCGCCTGGAGCCGCTCCTCCTGCCGCAGCTGCCGGAGCAGCTCGAGCGTGCGCTCGAGGTCGCGCAGCATCTCGCGGCTGCGGTCCCGCCACTCGCGCAGCCCGGCCTCGCTCGGCCGGGGCGCGACGCTCTCGAGCGACTCCTGCAGGCGCCGCAGCGCGGCGCGGAACTCCGGCGACTGGATCTGGCTCATGACCTCGGCCAGCTCGCGCATCCGCGTCATGAGCTGCTCGTCGAAGGCGCGCCGCTCGGCGGCCTGGGCCAGGCTCTCGCGCAGCTGCTCCGCCGCCTCGTCGAGCCGGCGGGCCAGCTCCTGCTGGCGCTCGAGCGCGCGGCGCAGCTCCTCCTGCCGCTCGAACGAGCGCGGCGCGGCGCCGGCCGGCGCCGGCGCCGGCCGGGCGATCCGGTCGAGCGCCTTCTGCAGCTCCTGCGCCCGCGCGGCCGTCTCCTCGAGCGTGCTCCGCACCGAGTCCTGGCTCCGGTCCACGCCCTCGTACAGCTCGGCCAGCGTGGGGAAGCGGAGCTGGAAGACCGCGCTCACCGCCGCGTTGGGGCCGTGCAGGACGTCGTCGTCGCGGAGCAGGAAGCGGAAGGCCGCGCTCTCGCCCGGCAGCAGGCCCAGCGCGCCGGCGTCCCAGCGCCCGGTCACCCGCGCCTCGCGCGGCCGGTCGGCGAAGCGCGCCAGCGGGACGTCCGCCCAGGGCGCCTCCGGGTCGCGGCGCGTCTGCAGCCGCAGCTCGGTCAGCCCGAGGTCGTCCTGCCCCAGCACCTCGTAGGGCACCAGCCCGCCGGCCGGCAGGTCCACGTCGCCCTCGGGCCGCCGCACGCTCAGCAGGGGCGGCGCGTCGGCCAGCGGCTGGACGGCGTAGCGGTAGCGGGCCGTGCCCGCCGCGGCGCGCGCGCGCAGCTCGTACTCGCCGGCCTGCCGCACCGGGACCTCGCCCTGCCAGCGGCGGGGGTTGAGCGGGCGCCAGGCCCGCGTGCCCGCGCCGGGGACCACGGCCTCGAGCCCGACGAGGTCGCGGTCGAAGAGGACCTCGACCCTCACGAGCGAGCCGCGCAGCGCCGAGACGTCGCCGCGCGTGGCCGCGCCGCGCTGCACCGGCAGGCGCGCGTAGGCGGGCGGCCGGACCTCCAACTCGAAGCTCACGGGCTGCGGGGCGCCGGCGAGGCGGACGCGGTAGCGCGGGCTCTCGACCCCGGCCACGCGCACGCGGTAGGTGAGCGGCCGGGTGAGCTGGGTCAGGTCGAAGCGCCAGATGCGTTCCTGGCCCGCCCCTTCCTGCACCGCCTCGGCGCCGCCGCCGTCCTCGACCAGCAGGCGCGGCCGCGCGGCGGTGCCGCGGACGCGGGCCCGCACCGCCAGCGCCGCGCCGCCCGTCCGGCTGGTGGTCGAGCCCGCCGACCAGAGCAACGTGGTCTTCGACACGCTGGGCCCGATTCCGATCTATCAGTCCGAGACCAACTCGGCCGCCCTGGAGTTCCGCATTCTGGACGGCACCGACTTCAGCCGCCTGACCGGCCTCACCTTCACGCCGGTCATCACCAATGCGCCGGCCAACACCTTCTTTACGC
>CAZSQE010000569.1:0-1748 GCA_964608905.1 uncultured bacterium
CTGCGCCGCGTCGCCGCGGACGCGCACGGCCCGGTCTACGCGCTGGCCGGCGCGCTGGGCCGCGCCTATGCCGTGACCGACGTCGTGCCGCTGCCCGACGCCGACGCGATGGCGCGCGCCATGGCCCTGCCGGGCTTCGACCCGGCCAGCGTCGCCGTCACCACGAGCGACGCCGTGGCCGGCGGCTACCCCGGCTCGGCCGGCGCCGCCATCCGCTGGGTGAAGGACGAGCCGGAGGAGATCGTGCTCGAGGTGGACGCGCCCGCGCGCGCCTTCGTGGTCGTGGCCGACAGCCACTTCCCCGGCTGGCGCGCCTGGGTGGACGACGTGGAGGCCGACATCGCGCCGGTGAACCTGCTGGTGCGCGGCGTGGCCATGCCCGCCGGGCGCCACCGCCTCACCATGCGCTACGAGACCGAAGGGCTGCGCCTGGCCGTGCCCGTGACCCGCGCCGGGCTCGGCGCGTGGCTCGTGCTCGCGCTCGCGGGCGCTGGCTGGGCGCTGGCCCGGCGCCGGGGAGCAGCCCCCGCGGCGCCGGGCGCCGGCGAGGGCGCGCACGGATAGACGTCCGCACGAGGCCGCGCGAGAGAAGGAGGAGGACACGTCATGAGCGAACCCCGGCACATCCGCAAGGTGGTCCGCAGCCGGCCGACGCTCGAGGGCGCGGGGGTGCACCTGCGCCGCGCCATCGGCTTCGCCGACCCGCACATGCACGACCCGTTCCTGCTGCTCGACGACTTCCGCTCCGACGAGCCCGCGCACTTCCTCAAGGGCTTCCCCTGGCACCCGCACCGCGGCATCGAGACCATCACCTACGTGCTGCGCGGCGACGTCGAGCACGCCGACAGCCTCGGCAACAAGGGAGTGATCTCCTCGGGCGACGTGCAGTGGATGACCGCCGGCAGCGGCATCATCCATCAGGAGATGCCCAAGGGCGACGCCGAGGGCTCGATGCACGGCTTCCAGCTCTGGGCCAATCTGCCGGCGCGCGACAAGATGATGGCGCCGCGCTACCGCGGCATCACCGCCGCCGAGATCCCCGAGGTGACGGACGCGGGTGGCGCGCGCGTCAAGATCATCGCCGGCACCGTCGGCGGCGTGCGGGGACCGGTGCGCGACGTGGTCATCGCGCCCGAGTACCTCGACGTCAGCGTGCCGCCCGGCGCCACGTTCACGCACCCGGTGCCGCGCGGGCACACCGTGTTGGCCTACGTCATCGGCGGCTGGGGCGTGTTCTGCGGGCAGAAGGAGCCGTTCAGCTACGAGATCGAGGGCGCCGGCTACTTCGACATGGAGCGCGGCGGCCAACTCGGCGACGCGCACCTCGTGCTCTTCGACGACGGCGACGCCGTGACCGTCACGACCGACAAGGACCCGGCGCGCTTCCTCCTGATCGCCGGCCGGCCGCTCGGCGAGCCCATCGCCTGGCACGGGCCCATCGTGATGAACACGCGCGAGGAGCTGCGGCTCGCTTTCGAGGAGCTGGACGCGGGGACGTTCATCAAGAGTTGAAGCGGACGCGGTGAGGGGGCGCCGGCGACCGGCGCCCCCTCGCGTTCGCGCGGCGAGGCGCGTTACCGCACCAGCACGAACCGCACGCTCAGGCGGCGGCCCGCCGCCTCCAGCCGCGCCACGTACATCCCCGCGGGCGCGAGCACGCCCGAGCCGTCGCGGCCGTCCCAGGCGGTCGTGTGCTCACCCGCGGCCGCGCGCCCCGCCGCCAACTCGCGCACCACACGCCCCGTCAC
>CAZSQE010000570.1:0-1747 GCA_964608905.1 uncultured bacterium
GCAGGGGCAGCACGCGCAGCCGGACGCGACCGCCGGCGGCCGAGGCCTCGGCCGCGTTCTTGAGCAGGTTGATGAGCACCTGTTCGAGCTGGTCGGGGTCGTGCGGCACCGGCGGGGTGCGCGGGGCCAGTTCGGTCTCGAGCGCCAGGCCCCGCTCGGCGTAGAGCGCGGCCAGGCACTGCGCCGCCCGCTGCGCCGTCTCGTCCACCGGCCGCACCAGCAGCTGCAGCCCGCGCGGGTGGGTGATGTCGAACAGGTCCTGGACGATGCGGTCGAGCCGCCGGATCTCGCTCAGGATGAACTCGATGTGCTCGCGCTGCGGGTCGGCGGCGGCGACGCCGCGCGACAGGTACTGCACCCCGGCGGCGATGCCGGTGAGCGGGTTGCGGATCTCGTGGGCGACGCTCGAGGTGAAGCGGCCCAGCGCCGCCAGCCGGTCGAGGCGGCGGGCGTGCTCCTCGGCGCGCTTGAGCGGCGTGAGGTCCACGAAGGTGGCGATGGCGCCGTAGACGCCGCGCCGCTCGTTGCGCAGCAGCGAGGTGGTCAGGCTGACCGGCACCGGCGAGCCGTCGCGGGCGCGCAGCGCCACCTCCTCGCGCACCGCCTCCCGGCCGTGCTCGAGGGTGGCGCGCAGCGCCTCCTCGCCGTCGGGGCCGACCAGTTCGCCGAACGGCCGGCCCAGCACGCCGGCCTCGGCCACGCCCAGCAGCTCCTCGGCGGCGCGGTTGAAGGTCAGCACCTCGCCCCGCATGTTCACCGCCACCAGGGCCCCGGCCATGCTGTCGAGCACGTGCTCGCGGAAGCGCTCGCTGCGGCGCAGGTCCTGGGTGAGGCGGGCGTTCTCGACCACCGGCGCGATGGACAGCGCGATGGACTCGAGCATGGTGACCTCGGCCTCGGTGAAGGCCGCGGCGTCGCCGCGCCCGCCGGTGCGGGCCACCCCCAGCACGCCGAGCAGCGGCATGAACTCGCAGCGCAGGCAGTGCCGCTGGCGCTCCTCGCGGTCGGCGGCCCAGCCGGCGGCGGCCGCGCCCGGGGGCGGGACCATCACCGCGGGGTCGCCGAGGATGCAGCGGGCCCCGCACAGCTCGTGGGTCTCGCCGCCGGGCAGCAGGGTGTGGCTGCGCTGCAGCGGCACGCAGGCCACCGCCCCGAGCGTGCCCAGCACCTCCTGCAGCGGGTGCCCCTCGGGCAGCGCGGCGGCCGGGTGGCGGCGGGCCGCCTGGTGCGCCACCGTGCGGTTGAGCCAGAAGGCGCGGCCGACCGCGCCGGGCTCGCCCACCAGCGGCAGCTCGAAGGCGAGCGTCGCGTCGCGGCCCTGGCCGCGCGTCCACACGCCCTCGAGCCGCTCGCGCTCGCGGTCGAGCAGGACCAGGAAGACCTCCTCGAAGCCGAAGGCCCGGGCGAGGTAGCGGGTGACGGTGCGCGCGGTCTCGGCCGCGTCCACCGCGTTGACCATGCTGCTGGCGACCTCGCGCAGCGAGACGAGCTGCACGTTGGTCTCGATCAGGCGGCGGTGGCTGCGCTCCAGCTCCTCGACCAGCTCGGCGACGACGCCGCGCAGGGCGGCGGCCCCCTCGGGGTCGGGCACGGGACGCGCGTCGGCGCGGCCGGAGAGGCCACGGACCTCGTCCACCCGCTGCATGAGCTCGCGCAGGGATTCGCGCGGATCTTCGGACATGGTCGGCCGAACCCACCGGAGCGCCGGCCGGGCCGCGGCCGCGCGAGCGGCGACGGCCCGGCGACG
>CAZSQE010000571.1:0-1742 GCA_964608905.1 uncultured bacterium
GCCTGAGGCGATCGCGCCCGATCCGGAACCCGCTCCCGAACCCGTGCTGTTCGCGCTGGAGCCACGCGTGCCGGAGGCGATCGTGCCCGAGCCCGTGCCGCGCTCGCTGCCGATGCCGGAGTGGATCGCGCCCGAGCCCGTGCCGGAGCCACGCGTGCCGGAGGTGATCGCGCCCGATCCGGAACCCGCTCCCGAACCCGTGCTGTTCGCGCTGGAGCCGCCGCTGGACGCGGGGCCCACGGAGGCGCCGCCGGAGCCCATCGTCGAGACCGACGTGCCCGACGGGACGCCCGTCGGGGCCGCGCAGCCGGTGGAGGCCGCGGCCCGCGCGCGCGCGCGGCGGCTCGAGTGGCCGGTGGAGCGCGAGCCGCGCCGGCCGCTCCGCCTGCGCTGGCGGCGCTCGTGGACCGTCGCCGCCGCCCTCGTCGGCCTGTTCGCGCTGGGCTGGCTGCTCGGCCACGTGGACGCTCCGGCCGCCGGCAGGGCCATCGGCTCCGCCTTCACCGCCATCGGCATCGGCCCGGCCCGCTACGAGGTGAGCGTGACCAGCCAGCCGGCGGGCGCGTGGATCGCCGTGGATGGCGTGGACCAGGCGCTCCGCACGCCGGCGACCCTGTCGCTCAAGCCGGGCCGGCACGAGATCACGCTCTCGCTCTCGGGCGAGGGCGGCTCGAGCCACCCGGTCAGCGGCAAGCGCGGGGAGCGCGTCGCCGTGGACGTCGCGCTGTGGGGCGGGCTGCGCATCGACGCGCCGCCCGGGAGCGTGCCGCTCACGGTCACCGTGGACGGGATGCCGCGCGGCTACGTCCCGCTCGTCCTCGACCGCCTGCAGCCGGGCATCCACCGGCTGCAGTTCTCGGGCCCGGGCGTGGCGCCCTGGGAGCAGACGGTCGAGGTCCACGTGGAGCGCACCGCCGTGGTGCTGGCGCAGCCGGTGGTCTCGCCGCCGACCGGCGTGCTCGAGGTGAACGCGCGCCTGTCCGACGAGTCCGGCTCCGAGCCGCTGTCCGGCGCCGCCGTGCGCATCGACGGGCAGCATCGCGGCGTCACGCCGCTGCGGCTCGAGCTGCCGCGCGGGCCCCACAGCGTGCGCGTGAGCTACCGGGGCGAGGACTCCCCGGTGCATGTCGTGGACCTGCCCGGCGGCAACCGGCGCTACGCCACGCTCGACATCGGGCTGTCGTTCGACCAGCCGCGGCTTTCGGCCTCGCTGCCGGCCCGCGTGCCGCGCGCCGGCGCGACCGTGCTGTCGGCGAGCCTGGAGCGGGCGCGCGAAGGCGACGTGCGCGAGATGTGGCTGCACGCGCGGACGCCCGAGGGCGCCTGGCGCCGTTACCCGATGTCGGTGATGAGCGCGCCGGGCGGCCTGGTGGGCGTGGTCGTCTTCCCGACCGACCTGTTCGGCGCGGGTGGCCGCACGTCGTGGTACGTGAGCGCGCTGGCCCCCACCGGCGACGAGTACTTCACCGAGATCCAGACCGCGCAGGCCGCCGCGAAGTAGCCGCGCGTCCCCGACAACCCCGGCGCCGGGGCCGTCCACGGGGTGGACGGTCCGGGCGCGACGCGTTTGCGGCGCGGCCGCGAAGCGGCGCGGCCGGCGGCGCCGCCCGGCTTGGCACGCCTCTTCCCGCGCCCGGCCCGGCATGGGCGGGCGCGGGGCGGTGGCGGCGGGGGTCGCGGTGTGGGCCGGCATCCTCCTCGGCCTGCGGCTCGGCGTGCTCCCCGCCTGGACCCTCCTGGCC
>CAZSQE010000572.1:0-1729 GCA_964608905.1 uncultured bacterium
GGGTATTTTCGCCGCCATGCGCCGCTTTGCCGAGGCGCTCGAGCGCGCCGGGCACGGGCCGGTGCGGCTGCGCGAGCGCCTCATGGCGCCGCTGCTCGGCGTGGACGCGGCCGGCGTCATGCTCGACTGCGCCACGCTGAGCGCGCCGGCCGACCGCGCGCGCGTGAGCGACGAGCGCGGACTGCAGTCGCTGGCGGTGGCGATCGCCGAGGGCGTGGCGCGCTGGGCGGGGCCGCGATGAGGCGCGCGCGCTGGGTCGTCCTTGGCGGCCTCGTTCTGGCCGTGCTAGCGTGGGCCGCGTGGCAGTGGGGCCGCTCGGCGCGGGCGCCGGCGGCGCCGGCGCCGGCGGCCGCGGACTCCACCGAGTCGGGCTTCCACTCGGTGCGGCTGTGGTTCGCGGCGCGCTCGGGCGACTCGCTGGTGAGCGAGCCGCGCGAGGTCATCGAGCAGACGGACCTGCACCAGCGGGTCGCCGTGCTGGTGGGCGAGCTGGCCCGCGGCTCGGCGCGCGGCCACCTCTCGCTGCTGCCGGCCGGCACCGCGGCGCGGTACGTCTACCTCGACGAGACCGGGCGCCTGACGCTCGACCTGTCGGCGGCGTTCCGCACCGGCTTCCGCGGCGGCGCCGGCGCGGAGGAGTTGGCGGTGGCGGCGCTGGTGCGCACGCTGGCCGACGAGCTGCCCGAGGTGAGGCAGGTGCTGATCGTGTGCGAGGGGGTCCCGCTCGCCAGCCTGGGCGGGCATCTGCCGCTCGACCGTCCGCTCGACCCGGCGGACTGGCCGTGAGCGGCGCGGGAGCGACCCGGAGAGGAGCCGCGTGAGCGAGACGGTGGATCTTCGGCCCATCGGGGTGTTCGATTCGGGCCTCGGCGGCCTGACCGCGGTGCGCGAGCTGTTCCGCGTGCTGCCCGACGAGCGCGTGGTCTACTTCGGCGACACCGCGCGTGTGCCCTACGGCAGCAAGTCGCGCGACACGGTGACGCGCTTCAGCCTGGAGATCGCGCGGTTCCTGCTGCGCCAGGACGTCAAGTGCCTGCTGGTGGCCTGCAACACCGCCTCGTCCTACGCGCTCGAGACGCTCAAGCAGCGGCTCGACATCCCGGTGGTGGGGGTGATCGACCCGGCGGTGGGCGTGGCCGTGACCGCCGGGCCGCCGCGCCCGGCCGGCGCGCCGCCGCGCCGCGTGGGCGTCATCGGCACGCAGGCGACCATCGCCAGCGGCGCCTACGCCGCCGCCATCGAGCGGGTGGCGCCGGGCACGCGGGTGGTCTCGTGCGCCTGCCCGCTGTTCGTGCCGCTCGTCGAGGAGGGCTGGCTCGAGCACCCCGTCACCCGCGGCGTGGCCGAGGAATACCTGGCCGAGCTGCGGCGCGAGCCGCCCGACAGCCTGATCCTCGCCTGCACGCACTACCCGCTCATCGCGCCGCTGCTGCAGTCGCTGCTCGGCGCGGGGGTGCGGCTGGTGGACTCGGGCGCCGAGGCGGCGCTGGCCACCGCCGGCCTGCTGCGCCGCCACGGCCTGCTCGCGGCGCCCGGAGCCGCGCCCGTGCACCACTTCTACCTGAGCGACGAACGGCTCAGCTTCGCGCACGTGGCCCGCGCCTTCCTCGGCCGCGAGCTGCCGCCGACCTCGATCGTGGACCAGACCGACCTGCCGTGGTACGAGCGCTCGCTCCCGCGCTGAGCGGGCCCGCCGCACCCCTCGAGAGGAGACGCCGATGACCCAGCC
>CAZSQE010000573.1:0-1727 GCA_964608905.1 uncultured bacterium
GGCTCCGCCACGGGCATCGGGAAGTCGACGATCGGCGCGGGGGCCGGCGTGGCCGTCGGCAGCGGCGACTCGGTCGGCGCCGGCTTGGCCACCGGAACCGGGACCAGCTCGAGCCCCTCACCTGCGCACCCGGCCGCGGCGGCGAGCGCCAGCACGGCCGCAATCGCGCCCAGCCATCGCCCGCCACGCCCACCGGTCATCGTGCGAATCTAGCGCCCGTCCGCCGCGGGCCCCAGCGGGGTCAGGGAGCCTCGTTCCCGTAGAGCGGATAGCAGGGGGAACCCGCCGGTTCGACCGGGTCGCCCGCCGCGAGCGCCCGCGCCGCGCGGTCCCGCGCCAGGTTCCAGTCGGCCGGCCCACCGGGCGCCCGGACCGCCATCCGCTGGAGCACGCACGAGCGCAGCGGCTCGTCCAGCCGGTCCACCGCCGGCACCGCGTCCGCGGACAGGCCGCGCAGGTATGCGATGTCCAGCGGGATGTCGAGGTCGGCCGTCGTGTTGTGTCGCACGATCAGCGCATCGGGGTTCATCAGGGCGAGGGCGAGCATCGCCGCCCCGGCGACCTGCACGACGGCGCGGGGCAGCCAGCGCCCCCGCCACCGCACCCCCGCAACCATCACCAGGACGAGCACGACCGCCAGCAGGACCTCGGACACCACCACGAAGACCCGCAACCGGGTGAGCCCGAAGGCCTCCACGTACAGGTCCATCCGGCGCAGCGCCGACGCCACCACGCCGAGCGTCCCGACGCACAGGATCGCCAGCGCCACCCGGCTGACCAGGCGGTCACGGGCGGTCGCGCGGGGGGCCCGTCGCGCGGCGACCGCCACCACCACCAGGGTCAGCGCCGTGACGACCATCAGCTGTGCGAACCCCTCCCGGGCGTACTCGGCGTACGTCAGCCCCTCGGTCTGCAGGACGTGCCGGTGGCCGCCGAGCAGTGCCCCGATCTGGACGACGACGAACGCCACCACCAGGGCGTCGAGGGCAAGGACGGGCAGCAGCCACTCGCCGCGCCGCGCCGCCCGCGCCTGCGGCAGCGGGATGTCCGACCAGCCGGGCGGCGCGAGCGCGAGGTGCGCCAGGCTCGCGGCGGCGACCGCCACGAGGACGCCGACGACCAACCGTGCCGGCAGCAGGTCCAGCTCGAGCTCGGGCAGGTAGCTGGCGAAGACCGCGTCTGCGCTGGCGAACAGCATCCCGAACACCGCGAGCAGCAGGGCTGTGATCGCGACGCTCCGCACCGCGACGAGGACCGATCGGCGGCGCGCCCCCAGGCCGCGCGCTCTCCGCGCCAGCCAGGGCAGGCCGCGGATCACGCCGAGCAGCCAGCTCACCCCGCTGCCCAGGATCGCCGGCGCGGTGCGCGACGACGTCGCGGCGACGGCACCGAGGCCGGCCGCGGCCGTGACACAGACCGCGATGAGCCACCCGGCGTCGCTGATCGCCACCACCCCGAGCAGGGCGACCGACAGCGCCACGGTGACCAGGTCCCCGACCGCCCGACGGCGGATCAGCGCCGGGACGGCCGCCGCCCAGACCAGCGCGCCGACGAGGGCCGCACCGAGCCCGAGCCGATGACCGACCAGCCACGCACCGCCCGCCACGCCCGCGAGCGCGACCAGGAGGAGCGTGGACCGGGGCACGGGGCGGCGGTCCGCCCAGAACTCCGTGTGCGCGACGGCGAATGCGCTGGCTGGTGCGGGCGGCACGGGCGGGGTGGTGGGC
>CAZSQE010000574.1:0-1727 GCA_964608905.1 uncultured bacterium
GTGCATCCCAAGCCGCCGTTCATCACCAGCACGCTGCAGCAGACGGCCTTCAACCGCCTCGGCTTCACCGCCCAGCGCACGATGAAGATCGCGCAGCAGCTCTACGAGGGCGTGCAGGGCGTGGGCCTCATCACCTACATGCGCACCGACTCGCCGCGCCTGGCCGGCGAGGCCATCGGCGAGATGCGCCGCTGGCTCGAGCGCTCGCTCGGCCCCGAGTACGTGCCCGAGAGCCCGCGGCAGTTCCGCGGCAAGAAGGGGACGCAGGACGCGCACGAGGCCATCCGCCCGACCGCCGCCGAGCGCACGCCGGACTCGGTGCGGGGGCTGCTGAGCGAGGAGCAGTTCAGGCTCTACGACCTGATCTGGAAGCGGGCGGTGGCCTCGCAGGCCGCGTCCGCCGAGTACCTCGCCACCACGGTCGAGGTCGAGTCGGGCCGGCTGGGGCTGCGCGCCACCGGGCGCGTGCTCAAGTTCGCGGGCTTCCAGAAGCTCTACGGCCTCGACGAGGACGACGAGGAGAACGGCTCGAGCCTGCCGGAGCTGTCGGCGGGGATGCCGCTGAGCGTGGCGCGGGAGCCGGTGACGGCGGACGTCACCCCGGTCCGTCCCGAGCAGCACTTCACCCAGCCGCCGCCGCGCTACACCGAGGCCTCGCTGGTCAAGGCGCTCGAGGAGCAGGACATCGGCCGGCCCAGCACCTACGCCACCATCGTCGGCACCATCACCTCGCGCGAGTACGTCGCGCGCGACAAGGGCCGCCTCACGCCGACCGAGCTCGGCATGGCGGTGAGCCGCTGCCTCGTGGCCAGCTTCCCGGACGTCTTCGACGTCAAGTTCACCTCGGGCATGGAGGACGAGCTGGACGAGGTCGAGGAGGGCCGCCGCGAGTGGCACCGGGTGGTGCGCGACCTGTGGGAGCCGCTGGCCCGGGACCTGGCCAGCGTGCAGGCGAGCCGCACGACCTGCGACGAGGTGACCGACAAGGAGTGCCCGAAGTGCGGGAAGCCCCTGCGCCTGCGCTTCAACCGGCGCGGCGCCTACTACGCCTGCACCGGCTACCCGGCGTGCAAGTACACCGAGCCGGTCGAGCCCCCGCCGGAGCCGGTCCCCGTGCCGGGCACCTGCCCGAAGTGCGGCGCCGGGCTGGTGCTGCGCGAGGGGCCGTTCGGCCGCTACGTCTCCTGCGCCACGCGGCCGGCCTGCGACTTCACCCGGCCGCACACCACCGGCATCGCCTGTCCCGGGTGCGGGAAGGGCGAGCTGGCCGAGAAGCGCAGCAAGCGCGGCAAGACGTTCTTCAGCTGCACGAACTACCCGGAGTGCCGGTTCGCGGTCTTCGACCCGCCGGTCGCGCAGCCGTGTCCGCTCTGCGGCGCGCCGTTCCTGGTGGAGAAGACCGGCCGCAGGGGGACCACGCGCCGCTGCGTGAAGCCCGGCTGCGGCTACCGGGCCGGGCTCGAGCCCGCCGGTGCGTGACGCGCTCGAAGCGTTCCTGAGCGAGCTGGCGGCGCAGCGGCGCGCCTCGGTCCACACCGTCTCCGCCTACCGCCGCGACGTGACCCGCGTGCTCGACCTCGTCGCCGGCCCCGGCCGGCCGGTGCCGCCCGGGCGCTGGGACCGCGAGCTGCTGGAACGGGCGCTGCACTCCCTGCACCGCACCCGCCACGCCCCGGCCAGCGCGGCGCGCGCGCTCGCGGCCTGGCGCAGCTTCTCGCGCTTCTGCC
>CAZSQE010000575.1:0-1727 GCA_964608905.1 uncultured bacterium
CCGGCCGCGCGCGGCCGGCGAGGATGTCGTCGATGGCCGCCCACGAAGCGGTGAAATCCTCGCCGACCAGGATGTTCGTGCCGATCTCGGTGGTGACCGGCCGCTCGGTCGAGGTGCGCGCGGTCACGCACGGCACGCCAAGGAAGGTCGTCTCCTCCTGGATGCCGCCGGAGTCGGTCAGCACGAAGCGGCTGTGCTTCACGAGCGAGAGGAAGTCGACGTAGGGCTGCGGCCCCAGCGCCCGCACCGCGGCCTCGCCCGCCAGCGGCCCCCACAGCCCGCCGGCCTCGAGCGTGCGGCGGGTGCGCGGGTGGACCGGGAACACCACCGGCAGCCGTGTGCCCAGCTCGCGCACCAGCCCGACCAGCGCGGCGAGGCGCTCCGGCACGTCCACGTTGCTCGGGCGGTGCAGCGTGACCACGGCGTAGCCGCCCTCCGCCAGCCCCAGGGCCGCGGCGGTGCGGGCCGCGTCGATGCGCGGCATGAGGTGCACGAGGGTGTCGATCATGGTGTTGCCGGTGAGGTGCACGCGGTCGTCGGGGATGCCCTCGCGGCGGAGGTTCTCGAGGCCGCTGCGCTCGGTGACGAACAGGCGACCGGACATCTGGTCCACCAGGATGCGGTTGATCTCCTCGGGCATGGCGCGGTCGAAGCTGCGCAGGCCGGCCTCGACGTGCACCAGCGGCAGGCCGCACTTCACCGCCGCCAGGCCGCAGGCCAGCGTGGTGTTGGCGTCGCCCACCACCAGCGCCAGGTCGGCGCGCAGCCCGGGCAGCGCGGCGGCGAAGGCCTCCATCATGCGGGCGGTCTGGCGCGTGGGCCGGTCGGGGCCGACCTGCAGGTGCGCGGCGGGCGCGGGCATCTCGAGGTCGCGCAGGAACGAGTCGGACATGACCGCGTCGTAGTGCTGCCCGGTGTGCACGAGCACGCCCTCGAGGGCCGGGTGAGCGCGCAGGGCGCGCAGCACGGCCGCCACCTTCATGAAGTTGGGGCGCACGCCCGCGACGCAGACCACGCGGCGGCGGCTCATCGGGCGCTCCACGGCGCGGACCGGCGGGGCCGCCGGGCACGGCGGAGCGGGCGTGGCGAGACGGGGGATCCGGTCACGATGCCGCATGGTAGCGGCAGGCGCCCCGGCCGGCCAAGGCGGCGGACGTCAGCGGGCCCCATCGCCGGCCTCCCTCCCCGCCGAGCCCGCGCCGTGCGCCACCGCCAGGCGGCCCAGCGGCACGCCGGAGTGGCCGTCGCGGTCGAAGAACCAGTCGCTCAGCCGCTGGTTCGCGTAACGCGGCTCGCGCAGCAGGCGGACCTCCACCCGGTAGTCGCCCGCCGCGGCATCGGCCGGGACCGCGAGGCGGAAGGAGTCGCGCACGACCTCGTCCGCCCGCCAGCGGTCCACCCCGTAGGCCCCGCCCACCGGCACGTACTGGTGGCTGAAGCGGTAGCGCTCGCCGCGCCGGGCCTCGACCAGCTTGCGCACCGGCTTGCCCAGCCAGGCCGGCGCCGCCGGGACGGGCACGCGCTCGCGGTCGCAGCGCACGACGACCGTGTACGATCCGGCGGGCGCGGCGACGGCGGCGTGCCAGCGGATCACCCCGGCCACGCTCCCGCCCGGCGCCACGGCGCCGGGCGCCAGCGCGAGCGACAGCGGCGCGGGCGGCCCGCCGCCCGGGCCGGCCGCGCCGCCGGGCCACGGCTCAACGAACGGGCGCGGCCGCGGCGGGGCG
>CAZSQE010000576.1:0-1724 GCA_964608905.1 uncultured bacterium
GCACGGGTGGGGAGCCCGCATGAAGCGCGGAGCCGCTCGAACACGCGTATTCATAGCACACGCGATTTCGGCTCTCTCAGACGCTCGCACGCCGCACAACGCCACGCAGTCCGAGCGCGTTTTCAAAGTCGGGCTCGAAATCGCGCCCACGCCGGCCGCACGCATCCTGGTGAAGCGCCAGAACGGAGCGACGGTCGAAACGGCGCGGGAGCCCGAAAACCTGTCAAGCACATTCTTCACGACGCCCTGCCGCCAGCCTGCGCACGCGCGCGGCCGGGTGCGCCCCGCGCCCGCCGGACGGATCATGGGAATACCCGGCCCCGGTTGTCGTAGGATGTGCGTGCCATCTCACTCCATCCGGGAGGGACCATGAACCGCTCGCTCCTCACGGGATCGCTCGTCCTCGGGCTGTCCCTGCTGCCGGCTGGCCTCGCGCTGGCCGGCCCGTCGCTCACCATCTACACGCGCGACCTCGGCTTCGTGCGCGAGGCGCGCACGCTCGAACTGGCCGGGGCGCGCGACACCGTGCGGCTCTCCGACCTGCCCGAGCGCCTCGACTTCTCCTCGCTGCGCTTCGTCCCCGGCGGGGGCGCGAAGGTCACCCGTCTCGCCTACCGCTGGGACATGGCCAGCGGCGACGCCTTCCTCGCGAACTCCATCGGCCAGCGCGTCAGCGTCGTCTCGAAGGGCGAACGCCTGACCGAGGGCGCGTTGGTCGCCAGCGACGGCGCGTGGGTGGTGGTGCGGGCCGACGACGGCTCGCTCACCACGCTCTCGCGCAACGCCGTCGAGGCCGTGCGGCTGGCGAAGCCGCCCGCGCGTCTCTCGCTGCGTCCGGCGCTCGAGGCGGTGGTCGAGGGCGCGCGGCGCGGGCGCACCGAGGCCGAGCTGTCGTACCTGACCGGCGGCATGTCGTGGAGCGCCGAGCACACCGTGGTCCGCGGCGGCGAGCGCGAGGCCACCTGGTCGGCGGCGGTGACGGTGGAGAACTCCACCGGCCGCGACTACGTGGACGCCACGCTCAAGCTGGTGGCGGGCGAGCCCAAGCGCACCGCGGCGGCGCCCATGCCGCGGATGGGCATGATGAAGGCCATGGGGGTCGCCGCCGAGATGACCGACGGGGTGGACCTGTCCGAGGCGGGCTTCGCCGAGTACCACCTCTACTCGCTCGGCCGCCCCGCCACCCTGCGCGGCAACGAGCAGCAGGCCTTCACCATGCTCGAGCCGCGCGCGGTCAAGGTGACGCCGCGCTACGTCTACCGCGGCGGTGACCCACGCGGGGTGATGAGCGAGATGGTCATCGTCAACGCCCGCGACGCCGGGCTGGGCGTGCCGCTGCCCGCCGGGCGCGTGCGCTTCTACGAGCCCGACGCCGACGGCGTGCCGCAGTTCGCCGGCGAGAGCGCCATCCGGCACACCGCGGAGGGGGAGAAGCTCGAGCTGGAGGTGGGCACCGCCTTCGACCTGGCCGCCGAGCGGGCCATGCTCTCGAGCCGGCGCATCAGCAACACGGAGCGCGAGTACGCCGTGCGCATCAAGCTGCGCGACCGCAAGAAGACCGACGTGACGATCCTCGTGCAGGAGAGCGTCGGCGGCGACACCGAGATCATCCAGAAGACGCACGACTTCACGCGCAAGGACGCCGGCACGATCGAGTTCACCATCCCGGTCAAGGCCGGCCAGGAGGTCGTGCTCGAGTACACGGCGCGGGTGAGGAACTAGGT
>CAZSQE010000577.1:0-1724 GCA_964608905.1 uncultured bacterium
GCGGCGCAGCAGGTCGGCGAGGAACGGCGCCCACGAGGCGAGCAGCACCACCGCGCCCAGCGGGCGCAGGCCCGGCGCCGCCTCGGTCACGCGCGTGGCGAGCACGACGAACGTCACCGCCGTCACGCTGCCCACCACCGCCAGCATCAGCGTCGAGCGCGTGAGCGCGCGCGCCAGGCGCTCCGGTTGTTCGAACAGGTGGTCGAGCAGGCGCCCGCACAGGATGGCCGCCGCCGGTACGGCCGGCAGCGCGGCGGTGAGCGGCGCCGCCGGGTAGACGAGGATCGGCGCCAGCGCGGCCAGCAGGCAGGCGATGAGGAAGTGAGCCGCGCCCTCCTCGCGCCGCTCGCGCTCCACCGCGCGGGCCGGTGCGACCTCCGGGCCGGCGGCGCCGACGCGCCGCCGCGGCAGGCGACCGCGCCACCAGGTGGCGGCGTGCGACATCGCCTCCGGCAGCAGCGCCGTCCACGGGAAGCAGCCCACCACGAGGAACGGCACGACGAACACCAGCCCCGCGAACCACGGCACCGGCGCGCTCTCCGCGTAGGGGAACGTGGGCACGTGCCCGAGGAAGGCCGCGCCGTGGCGCGCGGCCATCACGCCGTACCAGGGCAGCGCCAGCGCCAGCATGGCGACCAGCCCGACGAGCGGCCGCGCGCGGCGCCAGTCCTCGCGGTCGCGCGCCAGCGCCGTGTAGAGCGCCAGCCCCGCGAGTGGCCACAGCGCCGTGAGCGGCCCCGCGGCGAGCAGCGCCGCCGCCAGCGCGCCGTACGTCACCACCAGGCGCAGGTCGCGCCCGCGGGCGCGGCCGAAGACCACGTCGGCGAGGCCGGTGGCGCCGATCCACGCCAGCAGCGTGCCGACGAGTTGCGTGCCGTCGCCGCGCGCCGCCAGCGGCAGCACCACCGTCGTGGCGAGCACCCCCGCGGCGAAGAGCCCCGCCCGCGCGCCGAAGTGGCGCGCGCCCAGCACACCGGTGACGAGCACCAGCAACACCGCGAGCGCGGCGCGCAGGCGGCGCGAGGCGAGTGGCGCCTCGTGCGGCCGCACGGGGAGCAGGGTCTCGAGCGCGTAGGCGCCGAGCGGCTTGTCGAAGAACGGCTCGCCGCCCAGCCGCGGCGTCAGCCCGTCGCCGCCGGCGGCCAGCTCGCGCGCGACCTGCAGGTCGCGCGCCTCACGCACGTCCAGCGCCCCGACCCGGTCGAGGCCGAGGAAGAGCACGAGCACGCACAGCGCGGCGAGGACGAAGGGGGCGATGCGCACGGGGGGAGGGTAGCAGAGAGGGCGCGCCGGGGCCGATGCCCCGCCGGTCCTACGCCTCCATCACCTCGCGCACCGCGCGGGCCAGCTCGTCGAGCGAGAACGGCTTGCGCAGCAGCGGCGCCAGCGGCGGCTCGGGGTCGCTGCCGTCCTGCACCGGCGCGTAGCCGGAGACGTAGAGCACCTTGATCCCGGGGCGGGCCCCGGCCAGCCGGCGCGCAATCTCGGGGCCGGCGGGGCCGGGCATCACCACGTCGGTGAGCAGCAGGTCGATGACCGGCTCGCGCGCCGCCGTCGCCAGCGCCTCCTCGCCGTGCCGGGTGACGAGCACGCGGTAGCCCAGTCGCTCGAGCGCCGAGCTCACGAACCCGCGCACGTCGTCCTCGTCCTCGACGAGCAGGATGGTCCCGGCGCCGGGGGCGGAGACGACCTCGATGTCGCCGCCGCACTGCTGCACGATGCCG
>CAZSQE010000578.1:0-1721 GCA_964608905.1 uncultured bacterium
GTCCCGCCCGGGCCTCAGCCCCGCGTCAGCTTCCGGTACTTGATGCGGTGCGGCTGGTCGGCGTCCTTGCCGAGCCGCTCGTGGCGCACGCGCTCGTAGTCGGCGTAGTTGCCCTCGAAGAACACCACCTGGCTGTCGCCCTCGAAGGCCAGCATGTGGGTGGCGATGCGGTCGAGGAACCAGCGGTCGTGCGAGATGACCACGGCGCAGCCGGCGAACTCGAGCAGCGCCTCCTCGAGCGCGCGCAGCGTGTCCACGTCGAGGTCGTTGGTGGGCTCGTCGAGCAGCAGCACGTTGGCGCCGGCCTTGAGCATGCGCGCCAGGTGCACGCGGTTGCGCTCGCCGCCGGAGAGGTCCTTGACCCGCTTCTGCTGGTCGGCGCCCTTGAAGTTGAACGAGGCCACGTAGGAGCGCGAGTTCATCGTGCGCTTGCCCAGCTCGAGCGTGTCCTTGCCGTCGGCGATGGCCTCCCAGACGTTGGCGTCGGGCGGCAGCGCGTCGCGGCTCTGGTCCACGTAGGCCAGCTTCACCGTCTCGCCGACGCGCAGCGAGCCGCCGTCGGGCGTCTCCTGCCCGGTGATCATGCGGAACAGCGTCGTCTTGCCGGCGCCGTTGGCGCCGATGACGCCGACGATGCCGGCCGGCGGGAGCTTGAACGACAGGTCCTCGATGAGCAGGTTGTCGCCGTAGCCCTTGCGCAGGTGCTCGGTCTCGATGACCACGTTGCCCAGCCGCGGGCCGGGCGGGACGTAGATCTCGATGTTCTCGAGCTTCTCGCGCCCCTCCTCGGCCAGCATCTTCTCGTAGGCCGCGAGGCGCGCCTTGCCCTTGGCCTGCCGCGCGCGCGGCGCCATGCGCACCCACTCCAGCTCGCGCTCGAGCGTGCGCTGCCGCGCGCTCTCCTGCTTCTCCTCGACCTGCAACCGCCGGCGCTTCTGGTCGAGCCACGAGGTGTAGTTGCCCTCCCAGGGGATGCCGGCGCCGCGGTCCAGCTCGAGGATCCAGCCGGCGACGTTGTCGAGGAAGTAGCGGTCGTGGGTCACGGCCACGACCGTGCCCTGGTACTCCTTGAGGAAGCGCTCGAGCCACGCCACCGACTCGGCGTCGAGGTGGTTGGTGGGCTCGTCGAGCAGCAGCAGGTCGGGCTCCTGCAGCAGCAGCCGGCACAGCGCCACGCGGCGGCGCTCGCCGCCCGAGAGCGTGGTCACGGGCTGGTCGGGCGGCGGGCAGCGCAGCGCGTCCATGGCGATCTCGAGGTGGCGCTCCAGCTCCCAGAGGTTGCCGGCGTCCATCTTGTCCTGGACCTTGGCCTGCTCCTCGAGCAGCTTCGCCATCTCGTCGTCGTCCATCGGCTCGGCGAAGCGCGCGCTGATCTCGTTCCAGCGGCGCAGCACGCCCATCTTGCCGCCCACGCCGTCCTGGATGTTCTCGAGCACGTTCTTGGCCGGGTCGAGCTTCGGCTCCTGGTCCAGCATGCCGACGGTGTAGCCCTTGCCGAGCATGGCCTCGCCGATGAAGTCGGGGTCCGCGCCCGCCATGATGCGCAGCAGGGAGCTCTTGCCGGCGCCGTTCAGGCCGAGCACGCCGATCTTGGCGCCGTAGAAGAACGAGAGCCAGATGCCCTTGAGGATCTCGCGCTTGGGGGGGACCACCTTGCGGAGGTCCTTCATGGTGTAGATGAAGTCGGGTGACATCGCGCCTCGGCGGGGTCAGGGTGGGGG
>CAZSQE010000579.1:0-1714 GCA_964608905.1 uncultured bacterium
GTCCGGCCTCGAAGCGGCGCGCGGCGCTGGCCGGGGCGCTGCTCGGCGCCGCGTTCCTCTGCAAGCTCTGGCTGGTGGTGCCGGTGGGCGTGGCCGTGCTGGCGCTCTACCTGCCGCCGCGCGGGGGGCGCGGTGCGGCGCTGGCCGTGCTGCTCGCCGTCGCGCTGGCCGTCGCCTCGCTCCAACTGGTCGCGGTGGCGCTGGTGGAGCCGGCCGCACTGGGCCACTGGCTCGGCATCTACCTCGGCCGCTCGCTGGCCGAGCGGCTGGGCGGCGCGGGCTACGCCGCCTACTGGATCCGCCCGCCACTGTTCTACGCCGGCCTGCTGGCGCACGCCTTCGCGCTGCTCCTGCCGCTCGTCGCGCTCGGCGTCGCGGCGGCGCTGCGCCGTTTCGCCGAGCCGGTGCCGCGCGCACTCCTGCTGTGGGCGGCGGGCACGGCGCTGCTCTCGCTCTTCACCGTGAAGTCGGGCGCCTACGCCTACGTCGTGGTGCCGGCGTGGGCGGGCCTGGCGGCGCTGGGCGCGGGGGCACTGGCGCGCTGGCGGCCGCCCGCCTCGGCGTTCGCCGCGGCGGCGCTGGCCATCCTCGCCGTCGCCGGGGCGCTGGTGCGCGACGCGCAGCGGCTGCCGCTGCGCTACCACACGCCGGGGCTCGGCGCGGTGGCGGCGGCGGTGGCGCCGCGGCTGGCGGACGTGCCGCCGGAGCGCGACTGCTTCGTCGGCCCGGAGTGGCCGACGCTCTCGTTCCACCTCTTCCGCAGCGGCGGCTACTGGGGCACGCCCATCGCGCCGTGGACCGACGAGCGCCGCAGCGAGGTGGAGGCGGACACGGCGCTGCGCGTGTTCGTGGTGGACCCGGCCCGCGAGCTCTACGGCGGCTGGCCCGACTCGGCGACGGTGGCGTGGCTCGAGCGGGCGACGACCGAGGTCACCGGCACGGTGCCGGGACCGACCGCCCTTCGCGTCTTCGTGCGCTGATCAGGGCAGGGCGGCGAGCCGCGCCGGCGGGGGGCCCAGCTCGAGCCAGATCAGCGCGAAGCCGTCCTCCGTGCGCCAGACACGGACGCGCCGCACGTTCCACTCGGGCCGCGCCGGGGCCTCGGCCGGGCGGGCCACGACCTCCCGCCACTCGGGCCAGGCGGCGGCGGCGTCGCGGAAGACGAGCAGCACGTGGCGGAACTCGAGCCGGCGGCGGCAGGCGTCGAGGTCGTCGGGCGAGCTCGCCAGGTGCACCACCGGCCGGCGCGCGTGCCAGGCCAGGATGGGGCCGAGGTTGCTCATCACCGCCTCGCCGGCGGGGATCTCGCGGTTCATGAGCACCGCGGTGCGGAGCAGGGCGAGCGTGCCGGGCACGCCGCGCTCGGCCGAGACGGCGCGGGCCTCTCGCACGCCCCGCGCGGTCTGCAGTCCGCCCCAGCCCAGCGCGAGCACGCCGACGGCGATGCAGACCGCCCGGCGCAGGCCGGGCGAGGCGGCCGCGGGCAGCAGCCGGGCGATCAGCGCCCACGACGCGAGCAGGCCGGCGGCCTCGAAGACCACGCGGGCGGGGAAGAGGTAGCGCAGCCAGGGCACGCCCAGCGCCGCGACCACGAGGCTCAGCGCCAGCACCGCCAGCGCCGCCCACGCCGCCGCCCGCAGGGGCCGGCGCGCGGCGTCGGCAGCCACCTCGTCCGCCGTCGCCGCGCGCCTCGGCCGCGAGAGCGCCAGCCACG
>CAZSQE010000580.1:0-1713 GCA_964608905.1 uncultured bacterium
AGCCGCGGGCCACCAAGCTCCGGATCCTGTACGCACTGCCAGCCGCTAAGCCGCCGGTCAGGCGCAGGAGGCGAAGGGGGGTCCTCCCCACCCCTGTCTCAACCATCGAGCGCCTCGACGCGGATGCTGGCGCCGGCATCGTCCCACCACTGCTTGTCCGCCGCGATCGCGACGACCTGGTCATCGTCGTGCCAGACGCCGGCGTCGGTGAGGGCATCCTCGACTGCGCGAACCAACTTGGACAGATCGCCGACGTTCCGCCCGGTGGGGTGGGGCGGGGCGGACGCCCGCAGGATCCCGGCGTTGCGCCCCGTCCCGAAGTGCGACCGCGGCCGGCGGAAGCCGAACGTCGCGACGAGGCGCACCGGCCCCCTGATCGCCGGGGCCCCGGCTCGGGCGGCCCAGGCGGCGTCGGTGACGAGCGTCCGCCAGGCCGGGAGGCGCTTGCTCGACTCGACCATGACGCCGTGCCCCACATGGCGTTTCGATCCCTGGGGGGCGGGCGTGCCGTGGACGCTGATGCGGAAGCTCACTCCGCACCTCCGGCCTTCGCCGCGGGCTCGAACCAGGACTCGCCCGGAGCATCGGCTGAGGCGTCAGCGTTGGCGGGCATGGGTTCGACGGGGGCGGGCAAGGCCAGGCCCATCGCGGTCAGGGCATCGCGCAGGGAGCCGGGGCGCCTCTCTCCGTCCGCGCCGTTTGACGGCGCGTCCCCTCTCGCGCGCGCGCGCCGCTGCGCGGGGGCGCGCGGAGAGACGGTCCTATCGGACGGTACGGACGGTACGGGGGTCGCGGTAGCCGCGCTGTTACCGCGCGGTAGCCGCGCTGTTACCGCGCGGTCACCTTCTTTGCGCTTCGCGTTGGCCCGATTCCACCTGTCACGGAGCACCTGGCGACGGGCCGCGGCGGGGTCAAACCACCCACGCCAGGACGACGCCGGGATCCTCCCCGAGCGGTCCAGCAGGCGGGCATCCTTGAGCGCAGCGACGAGCTCCGGGTCGGGCACCAGCCAGAGCGGGACAGCCTCCGCGATTGTCACGCGGCAGCCCTGGCGCCAGGACGCGAGCAGCGTGGCGAGATACAGCGCGAGGGCCCGGCTCATGCGGTCCTGGTCGCCCAGGGCGCGCCAGAGGTTGCGGACCTTCGGGTCGTCGAAGAGCCCGGTGGCAACGTCGGCGATCTCGAACCCGTCGTCGCGGCTCATTGCAGCACCTCCACCGTTACCGCGATGACTCCCCGCGAGCGCGGCGCCAGCCACGCGAAGTCCACCGCCGGCAGGTCGATCAGGGTGGGGCGCCCCTGCCGCGGCCCGCAGGCGCACCAGTCGAGCAGGCGCACCGTGACGCTGCGCCGCCCGGAGCGCACGATGACCGTGCGCCCCCGCCAGCCCGGGCCGGCGAGACGGCGCAGGACCGGCCCCGCAGCCGCCACGCCGGCGGGGGAGCGGAACCAAGTGGCCACGCCGCTGACGCCCGTCCGCCGGGGAGGATCGGCGGACGGGCGCGCAACGGGCGACGGCGAGGCGGCGGTCACGGTCACCGGATCACCGTCGCGGGAAAGGCAGGGCAGCGGCGCGCAGGACGCGAGCGCCACGATGAGGGCGAGCGCGGGGCAGGTGGTCACCATCGCGGCGGGTCGCTTGCTTCAAACGGTGCCAGCCACTCCCAGCGCGCCCGGCTGCCGGGCACCGGGCGCGCTGGGAGTGGCTGGCAC
>CAZSQE010000581.1:0-1713 GCA_964608905.1 uncultured bacterium
GCGCCAGCCGAAGGCGCGCGCCAGCCAGTAGCCGAGGTCGGCGCGGCGCGCCGGCGCGGCGCGACACGCTCACCGTCGCGCAGGCGCTGGGCCTGGTGGCCAACACCCGCTACCCCACCCTGCGCGTGCTGCACACCACCGACTTCCACGGCGCGCTGCTGCCCGGGGCGCGGGAGCGCGGCAGCGGCCGCGCCGTGGGCGGCTCGGCCGTGCTGGCGGCGTGGATCGCGCGGCTGCGGGCGGAGAACCCGGAGGGCACGCTGCTGCTCGACGGCGGCGACTCCTTCCAGGGGACGATGATCTCCAACCTGCAGTTCGGCCGCCCGGTGGTCGAGCAGATGAACCTGCTCGGCTACGCCGGCTTCGCCGTCGGCAACCACGACTTCGACTGGTCGGCCGACACGCTGGCGCGGCGCGTGGACGAGATGCGCTTCGCCGCCCTCGGCGCCAACGTGCTCGAGCGCCGCACCGGGAGGATGCCGCGCTGGGTGCGCAGCGACACGCTGCTCGTGCGCCGCGGCCTGCGCGTCGGCCTGTTCGGCCTGGCCTACGTGGGCACGCCGCGCGTCACGCTGGCCAGCAACGTCGCCGCGCTGCGCTTCGCCGACGACTCGGCGACGGCCGCGCGGCTGGTGCCGGCGCTGCGCAAGCGCCACCGCCCGCACGTGATGGTGGAGTTGGGCCACACGCCCGGCGGGCTCGACTCGGCGCGGCGGGTGGACGGCGACCTGGGACGCCTCGCCCGCGTGGGCGGCGTGGACCTGTGGATGGGCGGGCACAGCCACAACCACCTCGTGGCCGAGCAGGACGGCGCGACGGTGATGATCTCCGGCTCGAGCGGGCAGGTCGTGGGGGTCTGCGACCTGACCGTGGACCCGGTGGCGGCCCGCGTCGTCGAGCGCCGCGCGCGCCTGCAGCCCACGTACGCCGACGAGGTCGCGCCCGACAGCGGGATGCTGGCGCGGGTGGCGGGCTGGAACGCGCGCGTCGCGCTGGTCGCGGCCACGCCGATCGGGCGGAACGCCCGCACCCTGACCCGCAGCCGCACCGGCGAGTCCACCCTCGGCAACCTGGTGGCCGACGCGATGCGCGCCGCCAGCGGGGCCGACGTCGCGCTCACCAACGCCGGCGGCATGCGCGCCGACCTGCCCGCCGGGCCCATCACGAAGGGCACGGTCTACGACGTCATCCCCTTCGACAACACCCTCGTGCGGGTGAAGCTCACCGGCGCGGGCCTGCGCCGCCTGATCGAGGAGGGGCTGGCGAGCGGGCGCGTCTCGCCGCAGAGCGGGCTGCGCTACCGCTTCGACCTGTCGCAGCCGCCGGAGCGGCGCCTGCTGGCGCTGACGCTGGCCGACGGCTCGCCCCTCGACGAGGCCCGCGTCTACACCGTGGCGGTGAACAACTTCATGGCCTCCGGGGGCGACGGCTACGAGTCGCTGGTGCGCGCCGAGCAGGAGGACACCGGCCGGCTGCTGCGCGACGCGCTCGAGGCGTTCCTCGCGGAGCGCACCCGGAACGGGCCGCTCGACGGGCAGCTGGACGGCCGGATCGAGGGCACGGGGACGGGAGCGAACGCGCGGTACTAGGCTCTGTCCGAGAACGCCGGGCCCGCCCTTTGGCGGGCACCCGGCGCGGGGACGGCGCCCCACGTGAACGGCCCGGGCGGCGGGACCGCCCGGGCCGTTCCGTGGGCGGGGGACGGCTCAGCGA
>CAZSQE010000582.1:0-1708 GCA_964608905.1 uncultured bacterium
CCCCGGTCAACGCTTTGCGAGTAGCAGGCGGGGCGGCGCTGATCCTTGTCGGCCTAGCCGTGCTGATCAAAGACGAGGCCCCGGCCGCTGTTATCGGCGGGGCGCTTAAGGCGGTGAAATCTTAAGATGAGCGGGCGCACGGTCGAGCGGGCCGGCCGGCTGGCGCTCGAGCTGCCGCGGCACGCGCGCCTCGACTTCGACGACGGCGAGCGGCTGACGCTGCGGCCGGACGGCGGCGACTGGCTGCAGCCGGCGCTGCGGCAACTGCTGCGCGCCGGGCCGCGGGGCGCGGGCGGCGCGCTGCGGTGGTGGGGGGCGCTGCTCGATCCGGCAGGGGCCGGGTTCGAGGAGCGCCGCACCGGCGAGCGCTCCTTCGCGCTGCGGGTGCGCGGCGCGGCGGCGGGGGGCCCGGCCGCGGTGGAGCGGCTGGAACTGGACGGGCGAGGACTGCCCGCGCGGCTGGTGATCGAGGGCGCCGACGGCGGGCGGCTCGAGTACCGGATGACGCGCTGGCGCTTCGGCGCCGCGCGCGGCGCGCGCGACTTCGCGCTGGCGGCGCCCGCGGGCTACGACGTCGTCGCCCTGCCGTGAGCGCGGCGCGGGCCGGCGCGCTTGACACCCGCCGGAGCGCTCGCGGAGACTCGCCCGTCCCCGTGCGCGTCATCTCCGGCCATCTGGGGGGGCGCCGGCTCAAGGCCCCCCGCGGCAGCGGCACCCGGCCCACCTCCGACCGGGTGCGCGAGGCGCTGTTCATGGCGCTCGAGCCGCTGGCCGGGCTGCGGGTGCTGGACCTGTTCGCCGGCTCGGGCGCGCTCGGCATCGAGGCGCTGTCGCGCGGCGCGGCGTGGACCGACTTCGTCGAGCGCGACGCGGGGGCGCGGCGGGTGCTGGAGGAGAACCTGGCGACGCTGGGGCTGGAGGACGTGAGCCGCGTCTGGGCCCTGGAGCTGCCGCGCGGCCTGGACCGCCTCGCGGGGCCGCTGCGGCAGGCGGACCTCGTGCTGGCCGACCCGCCCTACGGTGGCGAGGCGGCGGGCGCGCTGCTGGACGCGCTGGGCCGGACCGGGCCGTGGCGGCCGGAGGTCCGGGTGGTGCTGGAGCATCACGCCAAGGACGGCGTGCCGGAGTCGGCGGGCGGCCTCGTGCGCGTGCGGGAACGGCGCTACGGCGAGACCATGGTGAGCACATACCGGCCGGCGCGGGCGCCGGGCGCGGGGGAGGAAGGACGATGAGCGCGAAGCGCACGGCGCTGTTCCCGGGGACGTTCGACCCGTTCACCAACGGCCACCTCGACCTCGCGCGCCGGGCGGTGCGGCTGTTCGACCGCGTCGTCATCGCCGTCGCCGACAGCCCGGCGAAGGGCGTGCTCTTCCCGCTCGAGGAGCGCGTGGCGATGTGCCGTACTGCCACCCGCGGGCTGCGCCGCGTCGAGGTGGTCTCGTTCTCCGACCTGGTGGTGCACTGCGCACGCCGGGTGGGCGCGCAGGTGATGATCCGCGGCCTGCGGGCGGTGAGCGACTTCGAGTTCGAGTTCCAGATGGCGCTCATGAACCGGCGCCTCTCGGCCGAACTGGAGGTCGCCTTCCTCATGCCGAGCCAGACCTACACCTACCTGAACTCGACGCTGGTCAAGGAGGTGGCGCGGATGGGGGGCGACGTGCGCGGCCTGGTGCTGGAGATCCCGCCCTACCGCCTGCCGGCCTGGCCG
>CAZSQE010000583.1:0-1704 GCA_964608905.1 uncultured bacterium
GCGCACGGCGCGGGCCGTCGCCGCCGCGGCCGGCATCGCCCCGGAGCGCGTGCTGGCCGGCGTGCTGCCCGAGGACAAGGGGGCGCGCATCGCCGCGCTGCAGGCGGCGGGCACGCGCGTGGCCATGGTGGGCGACGGCCTCAACGACGCGCCGGCGCTGGCCCAGGCCGACCTCGGCATCGCCATGGGCGGCGGCACCGACGTGGCGCGCGAGGCGAGCGGCATCACGCTGGTGCGCGGCGACGTCGCCGGCGCGGCGGTGGCGCTGCGGCTGGCGCGGCGCACGCTGCAGGTCATCCGCCAGAACCTCTTCTGGGCGTTCCTCTACAACACGCTCGGCATCCCGGTGGCGGCGGGCGCGCTCTACCCGCTGCTGCGCGCCGGCGGCCCGGTCGGGCCCCTGTTCGGCTGGGAGGGCACGCTCCACCCCATGCTGGCCTCGCTGGCGATGGCGCTCTCCAGCGTGTCCGTGGTGACCTCCTCGCTGCGGCTGCGCCGGTTCGCGTAGCCGTGTGCGGGCCGCGCCGCGCTGGCCGCGGGGCGCGCGCGGGAGTATCGTGCCCGCCGGTGGGCCGGCCCGTCCCGCGCACGCGCGCGCTCCGGGTCCGCCGGCCCGGGCCGCCTACCTTCGAGGGAACGGAGCCATGAGCGTGCTGCGTCGCGATCCGATCAGCGGTCGCTGGGTCATCTTCGGCACCCCCCCGCCGCCCGTCCGCACCCCGGGCGACCCCTGCCCGTTCTGCGAGGGGCACGAAGCCATGACGCCGCACGAGGTGCTGGCCTTCGGGCCGGCGGAGCGGAAGCCCGACACGCCCGGCTGGCAGGTGCGGGTGGTGCCGAACGCCCGCCCGCTGCTGCGCATCGAGGGCGCGCTCGAGCGCCACGCCGACCTCATCTACGACACCACCTCGGGCACCGGCGCGCACGAGGTGGTGATCGAGACGCCGCAGCACCACCGCAGCCTGACGGCGCTGCCGCCGGCCCAGGTGGCGCTCGTGCTGCAGGCGTGGGCGGAGCGCATCCGCGACCTCAAGCAGGACGCCCGCTTCCGCTCCATCTTCGTGTTCAAGAACCAGGGCGCGCTGGCCGGGGCCTGGCTGCCCGACCACACGCACTCGCAGGTCATGGGCCTGCCGGTCACGCCCAAGGCGCTCAAGGAGACCCTCGAGATCGCGCGCCAGCACTACCGTGCCAAGGAGCGCTGCGTCCTCTGCGACGTGCTGCGCGAGGAGCTGGAGTACGGCGAGCGCATCGTGCGGCTCTCGGACCGGTTCGTGGCGCTGACGCCGTTCGCCTCGCGCTACCCGTACGAGTACTGGATCCTGCCGCGCGAGCACTGCACCGACTTCGAGGCGTGCACCGCCGCCGACTTCGAGGACCTCGCCGAGATCCTGCTCGGCACGCTGACGCGGCTCGAGGACGTCCTGCCGGAGCCGGCCTACAACCTCTTCCTCTACAGCGGCCCGAACCGGTTCCAGCGCAGGGGCTACTGGACCACGCTGGCGCAGGACTTCCACTGGCACGTCGCGGTCACGCCGCGGGTCTCGCAGCTGGCGGGGTTCGAGGTGGGCAGCGGGCTCTACGCCAACCCGGTGCTGCCGGAGGACGCGGCGCGGATGCTGCGCATCGTGCCCCCGCCGCGGGCGGAGGCCTAGGCTCTGTCTGAGAACGCCGCGTGGAGCGCGCCGGACCGAGGACGCGGCA
>CAZSQE010000584.1:0-1692 GCA_964608905.1 uncultured bacterium
ACCTGGCGCGACGCGCCGACCCGCGCACGCTGAACCGCCGCGTGCTCGAGAGCCTGGTCGCCGCCGGGGCCTGCGACGGCCTGGGCGCCGAGCGCGGCCGCATGTGCGCCGGCGCGGGGCGGGTGCTCGAGCAGGCCGCGGCGCTGCACCGCGACCGCGCGCGCGGCCAGTCGTCGCTGTTCGGCGACGACGGCCGGGACGACGCGCTGGTGACCGCCCCGGAGCTGCCGGCCGCGCCGGCGTGGAGCAGCCGGGAGCGCAGCGCGAAGGAGAAGGAGGTGCTCGGCTTCTACTTCTCCGAGCACCCGCTCGAGCCGCTGCGGGCCGAACTGGAGCGGCTGGCCACGCACGCGGTGGGCGACCTGCCGGGGGCCGCCCACGGCACCGAGGTGCGCATCGGCGGGGTGCTGGGCGAGCTGCGCGGCATCAACACGCGCAGCGGGCGGCTCATGGCGGCGGCGATGCTCGAGGACCTGACGGGGCGGATCGAGTGTACCCTGTTCCCGGACCTCTACGAGCAGGTGCGGGCCTGGCTGGCCGGGGACGAGATCGTGGTCATCTCGGGCCGGGTGGAGATCCGCGACGACCGCGGGGCCAAGCTGGTCCTGACCGAGGTGCGCCGGCTCGACGAGGCGCGCGCGGTCTGGTCGCCGACGCTGCACATCGAGGTGGCGGCCGAGAGCCTCTCGGTCCGCTGGCTGGAGGAGGTGGACGAGGTCCTGTCGGCCCATCCGGGCGACTCGGAGGTCTACCTGCACCTGGTGCTCCCCAACCGGGAGCGCAAGACGAGACGGTCGCGGCGGTACCGGGTGGCCGGGGACAGCGGCGTGGCCGAGGCGCTGCGCCACCGCTTCCCCGGGGTGCGCGCGTTCTGGGGGAAGGGGGTCTCGTGACGACGATCGCGCTGGAGTTCGAGAAGCCGGTGTTGGAACTGGAGGAACGCATCGCGGAGCTGCGCTCGCACGCGGCGGAGAGCGGCCTCGACGCGGGCGCGGAGCTGGCCGAGCTGGAGCGCAAGGCCGACGAGCTGCGCCGCGAGATCTACGCCGGGCTGACGCCGTTCCAGCGCGTGCAGCTGGCCAAGCACCCGAGGCGCCCGTACAGCCTCGACTACATCCAGGCCTGCTTCACCGGCTGGACCGAGCTGGCCGGCGACCGGCACTTCGCCGACGACCCGGCCATCCTGACCGGGCTGGCGCTGCTCGACGATCGCCCGGTGATGCTGGTGGCGCAGCAGAAGGGCCGCGACACGAAGGAGAACCTGCACCGCCGCTTCGGCATGGCGAACCCCGAGGGCTACCGCAAGGCGCTGCGGGTGATGAAGCTGGCCGAGCGCTTCGCCGTGCCCGTGGTCACCCTGGTCGACACGCCGGGCGCCTTCCCGGGGCTGGGGGCGGAGGAGCGCGGGCAGGCCGAGGCCATCGCCGTCAACCTGCGCGAGATGGCGCGCCTGCGGGTGCCGATCGTCACCGTGGTCATCGGCGAGGGCGGCTCGGGCGGGGCGCTCGGCATCGCCGTGGCCAGCGTGGTGCTGATGTTCGAGAACTCGATCTACTCGGTCATCTCGCCGGAGGGCTGCGCCGCCATCCTGTGGCGCGACCGCGCCCGCGCCGGCGATGCGGCCCAGGCGCTCAAGCTCACCGCCGCCGACCTGGCGGGGCTGGGCGTCATCGACGGCGTGCTGCCCGAACC
>CAZSQE010000585.1:0-1691 GCA_964608905.1 uncultured bacterium
TCGGTCGTCACGATCTCGGGAGGGGCGCCTTCGCCCGGCCCGCCCGCGCGACCCCGGCGGCTACTTCGGCAGCAGCTTGCGCCGCTCGACTTCCTTCTTGAGCACGTCCTTGTTCAGGACCTTGAACTCGACGCGGCGGTTCTTCGCCATGTTGAGGGGGTTCGAGTTGGGCACCAGCGGCGAGCCCTCGCCGTAGCCCCGGACGGTGAACTGCTCGGGCTTGAGGTCCGGGTACTTGCCGGTCAGGTACTCGAGCACCGACTTCGCCCGCGCCTCGCTCAGCGCCTGGTTGTACGCGTTCGAACCGCGCGCGTCGGTGTGGCCCCCGACCTCGATGCGCAGCTCCGGCCAGCGCGAGAGCACCAGGCCGACCACGTCGAGCGTGGGGTAGGCCTCGGGCAGCAGCGTCGCCTTGGCCGTCTCGAAGTTGACGTCCTGCAGGCGGATCATGCCGGTGTCGAGCAGCTCGGTCTCGCGCTCGACCGTCTCGATCGGGCAGCCGTCGGCGTCCACCTTGAGGTCGGCCGCCGTGCCGGGGCAGCGGTCGAGCCCGTCGCACACGCCGTCGCCGTCCGCGTCGGTGGCGCAGCCCTTCGCGTCCACCGTGCAGCCGGTGGTGGTGTTGGCGCACTGGTCGAGGCCGTCGTAGACGCCGTCGCCGTCCGCGTCGCTCGGGCAGCCGGTCGCGTCCACGGTCGCGCCCCTGGGCGTGTCCGCGCACTGGTCGAGCCCGTCGCACACGAAGTCGCCGTCCTCGTCCGACTGGCAGCCGGTCGTGCCCACCGTGCAGCCCTTGGGCGTGCCCGGGCACTTGTCCAGGCCGTCGTAGACGCCGTCACCGTCGCCGTCGAGGGGGCAGCCGGTGGCGTCCACGACCGCGCCGGCCGGCGTGCCGGGACACTTGTCCCTGCGGTCCGGCACGCCGTCGCCGTCCGTGTCGCGCGGCCTGCCGCCGAAGGCCAGCACCACGCCGGCGCTCAGCACGTGCTCGTCCTGCTCGTAGTCCGAGGTGAACTCCTCCTTGGGCAGGCTCAGCACACCGCGGTACTCGGCCATGAGCCCGACCGCGTCGCTGAACCAGACCTTCGCCCCGGCGCCGAACTCGCCGGTGCCGTAGTGCACGTCGTCGGCGGCGTCCTTGACCTTGAGCGAGCTGTAGCCGCCGCCCACGAAGGCGTAGGGCGCGAGGTACGGGCTGCGCCACGGCGTGAACACCAGGTTCCCCGAGACGTGCCAGAAGTTGATGTCCGACTCGGGGGCGACGTCGAGCTGGGTGGGGGTGTAGCCGCCGGCCGCCTCGAAGCCGAACCAGGACATGCTCTGGTGGCCGAGCCGGCCGCCCACGTAGAGGTTGTCCTTCAGCGCGAGCGCGTCGCGGAAGAGGGTGTAGCCGCCCACCGGGCTGACGTAGAAGTGGGGGCTCTCGGGCCCGGCCGCGGCCACCGTCGAGGTGGCGGGCACGGCGACCGCGATGACGAGGAGCAGCAGCAGCAGGGTCCTGCGCATGTGGCCTCCCGTGTGGGTGGTGGGACGGGGGACTCGGGGTGCGGTGCGCGGATGCGGCTTCCGGAGCGGCACGTTACGCCGCGGGCCGGGGCCGGGCAAACCCTCCCCGCCCGGCGCGACCGCCCCGACCGCCTGACAGCCGCGTCCTGCCCTGCCGTCCGGCCCGGTCGCGCGCGACAGGCCCC
>CAZSQE010000586.1:0-1677 GCA_964608905.1 uncultured bacterium
AGCCAGGCCGTCGCCACCGCGCGGCGGCCGGCGCGCCGGTGGCCGCCGACGCTTGACGCCGGGCGGCGGCGACGGGCAGACTCCGCCCCTGCTGCCACGAGCCGCCCGCCCACGAACCGGGAGCCGCCTTGGACACCAGCGACCGCGACCAGTTGCGCCACATGCTGCTCGAGCGCTCGATGCGCTTCGGCGAGTTCGTCCTCAGCTCGGGCGCCACGTCCAACTACTACATCGACGTCCGCAAGACCAGCCTCCATCCCGCCGGCCTCGAGCGGATCTCGAAGCTGTTCTGGGAGCTGATCGAGGGCGAGGACGTCACCGCGGTGGGTGGTCTCACCCTCGGCGCCGACCCCCTCGTGGCCGGGCTCATGCTGCACAGCGCCCGGCAGGGCCGCCCGCTCGAGGGCTTCCTCGTGCGACGGACGGGCAAGGACCACGGCACCCGCGGCCAGGTCGAGGGCAACCTCGCCGGGCACAAGCGGGTCGTCATCCTCGACGACCTCGTCACCAGCGGCGAGAGCGCGCTGGTGGCCGCCGAGGCCGCCGAGTCCTACAAGGCCCAGGTCGTCCGCATCCTCGCCGTGGTGGACCGCGACCAGGGCGGCGCCCAGATCTTCCGGCAGCGCGGCTACCCGTTCACCGCGCTGTTCAACGTGAGCGAGATGCTCGCGGCCCGGCCGGAGTGAGCCGGCCACCGGTGGCACGTCCGTCCCCCGACCTGCCGATGCCCATGATCGTGGTCCAGGGAAGCTGACCCATGTTCGAGAGCCACTTCGGACTCCGCGAGAACCCCTTCGCCTCCGGGCACCAGCCCCGTTTCGTCTACCCCAGCCCCGAGCACCAGGAGGCCCTCGCCCACCTGCGCTACGGCATCGAGAACCTCGAGCCGTTCGTGCTCATCACCGGCGAAGTCGGCACCGGCAAGACCACGGCCCTGTTCGAGGCGCTGGGCGAGCTGCAGGCGCGCGTCTCGGTCGCGCTCATCACCAACTCCGCCCTGACCCGCGGCGAGCTGCTCGAGGAGATCTGCCTGCGCTTCGGCGTGACCCTGCCGCAGCCGATCACCAAGCCGCAGGCCATGGCGCAGTTCGAGCGGCACCTGCTGGCGCTGCGCGGGCGCGGCGAGCGCGCCATCCTACTCATCGACGAGGCGCAGAACTTCGACCGCGAGCTGCTCGAGGAGGTCCGGCTGCTCTCGAACCTCGAGGCCGGCGGCGAGAAGCTGCTGCAGATCTTCCTCGTCGGCCAGCCCGAGCTCGAGCTGCGCCTGTCGGCCTCCGAACTGCGGCAGCTGCGCCAGCGCATCGCCGTGCACTACCGCCTGCGGCCGCTGAATCGCGAGGAGACGGCGCACTACATCCACCACCGCGTCGTCGCCGCCGGCGGCGACGCCATGCGGCTGTTCCCCGTCGCGACCTGCACCGAGGTGCACACGGTCACCAACGGCATCCCGCGCGAGATCAACCTGATCTGCGCCCAGGCCATGATCGACGCCTTCGTCGAGGGCGTGCCGGCCATCGGCCCGGCGCACATCCGCGCCGCCGCCGTCGAGACCTCGTTCCAGAGCGTGCTGCCCGCCTCGGAGACCGATCCGCGCCTGCCGCCGCCGCTGCCCGCGTGGCCCGCGGCCGTGGCGCCGCGCGCGCCTATGGCTCCCGTGGCGCCACGGCCGCGGGC
>CAZSQE010000587.1:0-1664 GCA_964608905.1 uncultured bacterium
GCCCGGGCCCCCGGGGCCCCGCGCCCCCCTCCTGGGCCTGCACGCGCCGGCCGGGTCCGCGCCCGGGAGCGGGCGGCTCCTGGCCGGGCTCACCTGGGCGGTGATCGCCCTGCTCGGGGCGGCCCTGCTGGCCATGGTGCTGGGGCCGCACCGCGTCGGCGACTACATGACGGAGACCGACTTCTACGGCCAGTACGCCGCCGGGGCGCGCGCCATCCAGCAGGGCCGGCTCGACCCCTCGCACTACGGCGTGGTCGGCCCGGTCTACGAGATCGCGCTCGCCCTGGTCGCGTTCGTGGTGCGGGACTTCTTCCTCGCCGCCGGCCTGCTCGCCGTCGCCGCGGCCGTCGGCGCGCTGGCGCTGTGGGCGGCGCTGCTGCGGCGGCGCGGCGACGCGCGGCTGGCCCTGCTGGGCACGCTCTTCCTCGCCACCAACGCCACCTTCTTTCGTTACGGCTACTCCGTCACCACCGACGCCCTCGCCCTGCTGCTGCAGTCCGCGGCGCTCTTCGCGCTGCTGGCGCGGCCGGGGCCGCGCGCGGCGCTCGGGGCCGGCCTGCTCGCCGGGCTCGCCTTCCTCACCCGCTACAACGCGGGCGTGCTGCTGCCCGCCGGGCTCGTGGCGCTCCTCGCCGGCGGCACGCTCCAGGCGCGCCGCGGGCGCGCCGCGCTGCTCTTCGCCGCCGGCTTCCTGCTGCCGGTCGTGCCGTGGGTCGCCTTCTCGTACGCGCGCGGGACGGGGGTGAGCTTCCAGCTCCACCACAACGTCGCCTACGAGGTGTTCGCGCGCGCCCGGGGCATCCCCTGGGACACCTACCAGAGCACGATGCAGTCGCAGTTCCGCGGCCTGGCCGACGTCGTCGCCCGCGACCCCGGCGCCGTGGCCGGGCGGATGCTCTTCAACGTGTTCGACCACCTGCGCCTCGACGCCGGGCGGCTGCTCGGCTGGCCGGTCGCGCTCTGCGCCCTGCTCGGGCTCCTTCTCGGCCTCGACCGGCCGTGGCGCCGCCTATGGCCGCTGGCCGTCGCCTGGGCCTTCCTCTTCCTCGCGCTGGTGCCGGCCTTCCACTCCGAGCGCTACTCGCTGGCCCTGCTGCCGCTCTACGCCACGGCGGCGGCGCTCGCCTTCGCCTCGCCGCGCTTCGCCCTGGTCACGCTCCGCGGCCCGCGGCTGTGGCTCAAGGGCCTGCTCGCGCTCGTGCCGCTGGCGCTGGCCCTCGCCGCCTCGGTGCGCGTGCAGGCGCGGGTGCTCGACCAGCTCCCGGTCGAGACCCTCGAGGCGGCCCGCACCCTGCGCGCGCAGGCGCGGCCCGGCGAGCGCGTCATCGCGCGCAAGGCGCACGTCGCCTTCCACGCCGGCCTCGAGCCGGTGCCGTTCCCGTTCGCGACGGACCTCGCGGAGCTGGCGGCGTACGCCCGCGAGCGCGGCGCCCGCTGGCTCTACTTCTCCTGGCCCGAGGCCCAGACGCGGCCGGAGTTCTGGCACCTGCTCGACACGACGGGCGTGGTGCCGGGCCTCGTCCCGCGCCTCGTCACCGCGCCGCACCCGGCCGTGCTCTACGAGATCGGCCCGGGCTTCGGCGCCGCGCCGGCGTGGGCGGCCAACGACACGCTGCGCGCGCTGCACGACGCCCGCGCGCGCGCGCTGGTGGACCCCACCGGCC
>CAZSQE010000588.1:0-1654 GCA_964608905.1 uncultured bacterium
GCGCCAGCGCCAGCCACGGCAGCGCGCCCTCGGCGCGCTGCCGTGGCTGGCGCTGGCGCTGGCGCTCGCGGCCCTGGCGCGGCCGCAGCAGGGCCTGCGGCTGAGCGAGACCGAGAGCCGGGGCGTGGACATCGTGCTGGCCATCGACATGTCGCCGAGCATGTCGGCGCAGGACTTCCAGCCGCTCAACCGGCTCACGGTGGCCAAGCAGACGGCGCGCGACTTCGTGCGCCGCCGCGCGAACGACCGCATCGGCCTGGTGGGCTTCGCCGCCACGGCCTTCACGCAGTGCCCGCTGACGCTCGACCACGACGCGCTCGGCGGGCTGCTGGACGGGCTCGACTTCGGGCTGGCCGAGGACGGGACGGCCATCGGCATGGGCCTGGCCACGGCGGTGGCGCGGCTGCGGGAGAGCCGCACGCCGAGCCGCGTGATCGTGCTGCTCACCGACGGCGCCAACAACCGCGGGCAGATCGACCCGATGACCGGGGCGGAGCTGGCGCGGGCGCTGGGCGTGAAGGTGCACACCATCCTGGTCGGGCGGGGCGGCTTCGTGCCCGTGCCGGTGGACGACCCCGCGCGCGGGCCGCGCATCGAGATGATGCAGATGGACGTGGACCCGGTCACGCTGCAGCGCATCGCGGCGCGGACCGGGGGCCGCTTCTACCGCGCCACCGACGCCGAGGCGCTGTCGGGCATCTACGGCGAGATCGACCGGCTCGAGCGCGTGCCGGTGCGCTCCATCGTCTACCGCGACTACCGCGACCTCGCCCCGGCCCTGCTGGGGGCGGCGGCGGTGCTGCTGGCCCTGGCCGGTCTGCTGTCCACGACCGTGGCCTTCCGCGTGCCGTGAGGGGGCGACCGTGAGCTTCTCGGACATCCGCTGGCTGTGGGCGCTGGCCCTGGTGCCGCTGCTGCTCGTGCTCGAGCTGGCGGCGGCGCGGCGGGCGGAGCGGGCGCTGGCCCGCCTGACCGGCGAGCGGGCCGACACGGTGCTGCGGGCGCAGGTGCGCCCCGGGTCCCGGCGCGCGGGCGCCCTGCTGCGGCTGGGGGCGCTGGCGGCGCTGATCGTCGGCGCGGCGGGTCCGGAGTGGGGGCGCGAGGTCGTGCGCCGGGGCTCGCACGGCTCGGACGTGGTGCTGATGCTGGACGTGTCGGCCAGCATGGACGCCCGCGACGTGGCGCCGTCGCGGCTCGAGGAGGCGCGCCGGGAGGCGCTGGCGGTCCTCGACCAGCTGCAGGGCAGCCGGGTCGGCGTGGTGGCCTTCGCCGGGGACGCCTCGCGGCTCTGCCCGCTCACCCTCGACCGCGGCGCGGCGCGGCTGGTGCTCGAATCGCTCACCAGCGGATCGGCCAGCCAGCCGGGCACCGACCTCGGGCGCGCGCTGCGCATGGCGGTGCGGGTCATGCCGCCGGGCCGGCGCGACGAGCAGGCGATCGTGCTGTGGACCGACGGCGAGGACCTCGAGCGGGGCGCGAAGGTGGCGCTCGAGCAGGTGGCGGCCAGCGGGGTGCGCGTCTACGCGGTCGGGGTCGGCACGCCGGCGGGCGGCGAGGTCCCGGTGCTGGACGAGCTGGGCCGCGCCGTGGACGTGAAGCGCCTGCCGGGCGGCGGGCCGGTGGTGAGCCGCCTGGACGACGGGCTGTTGCGCGC
>CAZSQE010000589.1:0-1648 GCA_964608905.1 uncultured bacterium
GGCCAAACTGCTCTCGCACCTCGAGGGCCGGGCGCCCGCCGCCGCGGCGGCGCGGCCGGAGGCGGACGCCGACGAGGGTCTGCCGGTCGAGCAGCGCCTGCACCGGCGCATCCTGCACCGCCGCGCCGAGGGCGTCGCCGCGCTGGTGGACGAGGCGGTCGAGCGCAGCGACGCCGTCACCGTGCTCAACACCGTGCTGCTGCCGGCGATGAAGGAGGTGGGGGACAAGTTCGGCTCGGGCGAGCTGATCCTGCCCTTCGTGCTGCAGAGCGCCGAGGTGATGAAGCAGGCGGTGGCGCGGCTCGAGACCTACCTCGAGCGCAGCGACGACGTCTCGAAGGGCAAGGTCGTGCTGGCCACCGTGCACGGCGACGTGCACGACATCGGCAAGAACCTGGTCAAGACCATCCTCGTCAACAACGGCTACACCGTGGTGGACCTCGGCAAGCAGGTGCCGGTGCACGCCATCGTCGAGAAGGCGCGGGAGATCGGCGCCGACGCCATCGGCCTGTCGGCCCTGCTGGTCTCGACCAGCCGGCAGATGCCAGCCTGCGTCGCCGAGCTGGACCGGGCCGGGCTGCGCTTCCCCGTGCTCATCGGCGGCGCCGCCATCCACCGCGACTTCGGCCGGCGCGCGGCGCTGGTGGGCGAGGGGCGCGCCTACGAGCCCGGCGTCTACTACTGCAAGGACGCCTTCGAGGGGCTCGACACGCTGAACTCGCTCATGGACCCGGCGCGCCGCGCCGGGCTCATCGAGCGCGCGCGGCGCGAGGCGCTGGAGTTCGAGGCGAACGCCGCGGCGCGCGAGACGCGCGCGCGAGCCGCCGAAGCAGCCGCGCCCTCGCAGCGCGTGACCGTGTCGCACGACGTGGAGATCCCCGTGCCGCCTCGCTGGGGCGCGCAGGTCACGCCCACGGCGGCCGTCCCGTTCCCCGGGATGTTCGCCGGCATGGACCTCAAGACGCTCTACCGCCTGCACTGGGGCGCGCGCGGCAGCGGCGAGGCGTACGAGAAGCTGGTGCGCGAGGACTTCGAGCCGCGCCGCCTCGCCCTCCAGCGCGAGGCCGAGGAGCAGGGCTGGCTCGAGCCGCGCGCCGTGTGGGGCTGCTTCCCCTGCGCCGGCGACGGGCAGGACCTGGTCGTCTACGACCCGGAGGCGTTCGCGCCCGGGAGCCTCGTGCCGCGCGGCACGCCGGCGGAGGTCCTGCGCTTCACCTTCCCGCGGCAGGGCGCGCGCGAGGGCCTGTGCCTGTCGGACTACTTCCTGCCGGTCGCGGGCGGGCGCTACGACGTGGTCGCCCTCCAGGTGGTGACGGTGGGGGCGAGGGTGGACGAGCGGGTCGATCGCCTGCACGGCGAGGGGAAGTACGCCGACGCGCTGTTCGTGCACGGGCTCGGCGTCGCCGCCGCCGAGGGGCTGGCCGAGTGGCACCACGCCCGCGTGCGCGCCGAACTCGGGCTCGCGCCCGAGCGCGGCAAGCGCTACTCGTTCGGCTACAGCGCCTGCCCCGAGCTGGCCGACCAGCTCAAGCTCTTCCGCCTGCTCGAGCCGGAGAAGGCGATCGGCGTGACGCTGACCGACGCCTGGCAGCTCGTCCCCGAGGCCAGCACCTCCGCGCTCGTCGTCCACCACCCCGAGGCGGTGTAC
>CAZSQE010000590.1:0-1632 GCA_964608905.1 uncultured bacterium
GCGCAGATGGGGATCGTCTACTCCGTCGCCGGCGCGGACGGCGCCGCGGGCGGCGCGGGACCCGAGGCCCTGCGCGCGCGGCTGGCCGCCGACTACCCGCCGCTCGTCGGCCTCAGCATGATGCTCTTCATGCTGGTGGCGACCCCGTGCATGGCCACCGTCGTCATCACCCGGCGCGAGTCGGGGAGCTGGCGCTGGGCGCTGCTGCAGTTCGGCGGCCTCACCGCGGCCGGCTACCTGCTCTCGCTGGCCGTGTACCAGGCCGGCCGCCTGTTCGTCTGAGGAGGGGGCGTGGAGACGCTGCTCGTCGTGCTGGTGGTGGCCGCGGCCGTCCTGTGGGCCGTCCGGCGCGTGCGCCGCACCGTGCGCGCCGCCGCGCGGGTGGCCCCGGCCGGCGAGGCCTGCTCGTCGTGCCCGGTGGCGGACCGTTGCGACCCGGCCGCCCGCGACGCCGCCGTGGCCTGCGACGCGGCCGCGGCCTGCGATGCGGCCGCCGGCCCGGGAACGCCGCGGGCGGGCCGCACGGGCCCGCCCCGCTGAACCGCCCCGGCCGGGGCGGAGCCTAGTCCAGCAGCCGCTTCTGGCCCTCGAGCGCCCGGATCCCCGCCACGTCCTGCACCGTCTCGAGGCAGCCGAGGTAGCGCCCGTCCGCGCCCCGCACCGGCCAGTAGCGGATGTGGACGAAGCGCGGCCCCATCGGGATCCAGAACTCGGCCACGTCGCGCCGGCCCGCCTTGAAGTCGGCCAGGATCCGGTTCACCACGTGCACGCTCTCCTGCGGGTGGCAGTTCTGCACCTTGGCGCCGATGACGCCCCGCGTGCGCGGGAAGATCTTGGTCCCGCGCTCGTGGCTGAAGTAGCGCACGGTGTCGTCCGCGTCCACGAACGACAGCTCGACCGGCAGGGTGTTCAGGATGGCGGCCAGCACTTCCCGGTCCACGCCGTGGGCGAGGTCCTTCAGCCCGCCCGCCTCGGTCAGCTCCGCCGCCATCGCCGCGTAGCGGGCGTGCGTGTCGGGGCCGAGCGCCGCCTCGACGGCGGCGATGCCGCGCTCCACCGCCGCCACGTCGTCGGCGGTCAGCGTCCTGGCCGCCAGCGGGAAGAGGATGTCGTTCTCCTTCCAGTAGTGGTCGGTGCACAGGGTGACGTAGTCGCCGGCCAGCTGGCGCAGCGCCGCGAGGCCGGAGGTGTCGCCGCCGACCCAGGCGGCGACCATCGGCTCCAGTCGCGCCAGCATCTCGCGGGCCGCCTCGTGCTCGGCCAGCATGACCGCCAGCGGGCCGTCCGTGCGCGACACGCCGCGCCGCTCGAGCAGCGGGAAGAGGTGCTGCTCCTCCTTCTGGTTGTGGCAGCGGTCCACGTAGTCGCGGGCGTACTCGAGGAAGCGGGCGGCCAGGGCCGGCGGCGGGCCGGAGGGGGAGGTGAACGGCCCCTTCACGGCCGCGAAGACGCGCTCGGTCTGCTCGTGGTCGCCGATCAGCAGTTCCTGCCAACTCAGGCTCATGCGGGCTCTCCTCGGCTCCGGCCGCCCGCGGACTGGGGCGGGGACGGCCCGGGCCGGGCTCGGGTCCACGGCCGCGCGGACCCCCGCGCGACCCGGCCGGGAAGGTACCACGCCCCCACTTGTAAGTA
>CAZSQE010000591.1:0-1630 GCA_964608905.1 uncultured bacterium
CTTCTGCGGGCGGGGGTGGCTAGTGTCTCTTCGCGGGCCTCACCTCCTCTGCCGCGGCCCGGCAGACCGGGCAGCGCGGTTGTGTCTCGGGGCGTCCCCAGCGGGGCTCGAGCGGCCGCAGGCCACAGGGCGTCTGGATCCGCCGGCCGATCGCCGCGTGGGCCTGACCGTCGTTGTCGGCGGTCCAAACGATGCGGGGGCGGGGGCGGGGTAATCTGCTCATACCGCTTACGCGCCTCGCGGCGCGTTCTCCGAGACTGCTCATCGGGACAGGCCCGACGTGCTCGGTTCCGGCTTCACGGGGATCTGCCAGGCCGAGCCTGGACTTGCGATCCCTCCACCGGCGTTTAGCGTCTCCGTGGGCGTCACGGCGACGGGTCTCAGATTGCGGGCGGCGTTGTGGTCCCGGTCGAGGACCAGGCCGCAGGAGTCGCACCGGTAGGTGCGCTCCGAGAGGGCGAGGTCAACCTTCCTCGCACCGCAACCCGAGCAGATCCTGCTGCTCGGGAAGAACCGTCCGGCCGCGACGAGCGTCGCGCCCGTCCAGGCCGACTTGTAGGTCAGCTGGCGCAGGAACTCCGACCAGCCGAGGTCCGCTATCGCGCGGGCGAGCCGGCGGTTTCTCATCAGGCCGGCGACGTTGAGCGATTCGACCCCGATGACGGCATGGGAGGTGGTGATCGCATGGCTCGTGCGGTGCAGGAAGGCCGCCCGGATCGCCTTCACGCGGGCATGCGTCCGGGCGACCCGGGCGACCTTCGACCGACGGCTCTTCGAGTTCCGCTGGCTGCGGGCCACGGCCTTCTGCTGCCGGCGGAGTCGCCGGAGGGCCGGGTGCAGGGGCTTGGGAGCATCGATGACCGTTCCGTCCGAGAGCGTCAGGAAGTGGGCGATGCCGAGGTCGAGGCCGACCGGGGCGCCGGTCGGGGTGACGGGCTCGGGGCGTTCCTGCTCGACCGTGATCGCCACGAACCAGCGGCCGGCCTCGCGGCTCACGCTGGCGTGGCAGATCTTGTCGGCGCGGAAGCGGCTGGTGCTGCCCTTGATCCGCAGCCAGCCGAGAACCGGTAGCTTCACGCGCTGCCTCTCGACCCGGATCGCACCCCGCAGGCGGAATGACTCCCGGCACTTGCCACGCGCCTTGAAGCGGGGGAACCCCACCCGGCGCCCCGCCTTGCGACCCCTCCGGAACGTCTGGAAGGCCAGGTCGAGATCGACGATTGCGGATGCGGCAGCCGAGCTGGAAAGATCGCGTGTCCAGTCCGGCTTCCGAGCGGTCCAGGCCTTCTGCTGGTCGTAGCAGGAGGTGAAGCGCTCCCGGCCCTCGCGTGTTGCAAAGCGCTCCCGGCGGTCGGCCAGCGCCCAGTTCCAGGCCGCGCGGGCCAGGCCGGCGTGGCGCGCACAGGCGGTCGCGGAGCGATCGGGAAGATCGAGTGCGAAACGGTAGGCGAGGGTGGCCATGCCGGGCTCCTACTACGAGCGGGGGGGGTCCGGGGCGGTAGTAGCACCCCGGACCGCAACCCACTAACGACCATACGCCTCCGCCTCCGCGCAGTCAACTCTCTTTCCGGCAGAGGCGTCCCGTCGCACGTCCCCGCCGCCAGCATGTCGTGGTGGAACTCGGGCGTGC
>CAZSQE010000592.1:0-1628 GCA_964608905.1 uncultured bacterium
CGCCGTGCCTTGGGCTATCCTGCGGCGGCCCGGGGCGGGGCGCCGCTCCGTGCGGGGCGACCGGCGGCCGCCGCGGGGTTTGCCGCACGGACCCGGGGCGGCATAGGCTCACGCGCGGGAGGGACCGCGGGGGTGGAACCGGCCGGACAACAGCAGCTGCGCGAGAAGCGAAGGGCGGCGCTAACCTCGGTGCTCGCGGCCGTCTTCCTCACCGCCCTCAAGGCGGTCGTGGGGGTGACCACCGGCAGCCTGGGCATCCTCGCCGAGGCGGCGCACTCCACCCTCGATCTGGGCGCGGCGCTGCTGACCCTGTTCGCCGTGCGGGTGAGCGACCGGCCGGCGGATGAGGAGCACCCCTACGGGCACGGCAAGGTCGAGAATCTCAGCGCTCTGGCCCAGACCGCGCTGCTCCTGGCGACCTGCCTGTGGATCGCCGTCGAGGCGGTGCGGCGGCTGGTCCACGGCGGCGTCGAGGTGGATCCCAGCCTGTGGGCGTTCCTCGCCATGGCCGTTTCCATCGTCGTGGACGTCTCGCGCTCGCGCGTCCTGACGCGGACGGCAAGGAAGTACGGCAGCCAGGCGCTCGAGGCCGATGCCCTGCACTTCAGCACGGACGTCTGGAGCTCGGCGGTGGTCATCGTCGGGCTGGCCCTGGTGTGGATCGGGCAGAACCTAGGGGCGCGGGAGGTGCTGGAGCGCGCCGACGCGCTGGCGGCGCTGGCGGTGGCCGCCATCGTCGTGGGCGTGAGCCTGCGGCTCGGGCGGCGCGCGGTGGACGCGCTGCTCGACACGGCGCCGCCCGGCCTGGCGGAGGCGATCGCCGTCGCCGTGGGCCGCCTCGAGGGGGTGCGCCGCGTGGTGCAGGCGCGGGTGCGCGGCGCCGGCCCGCAGGTCTTCGTGGACCTGAGCGTGGCCGTGCCCCGGCACCTGTCCTTCGAGGAGAGCCACGCCGTCACCGACGAGGTGCGCGAGGCGGTGCGCGGCCTGGCCCCGGGCGCCGACGTGGTCATCCACGCCCTGCCCGTCGCCGAGGACGAGGGCGTGCTCGAGCGCATCCTCGCGGTCGCCGCGGCCGGGCACTTCGCCGTGCACAACGTCACCACGCACCTGACGCCCGAGGGCATCCGCATCGACCTCGACCTCGAGGTCCAGCCCGAGCTGTCCTTCGAGCGCGCCCACGCGCGGGCCAGCGAGCTGGAGGACCGGCTGCGCGTGGAGATCGGCCGCTTCCTGAACCCGGAGGCCGAGGCGGGCCGCGGCGTGGCCGACGTGAACGTGCACATCGAGCCGCGGGCCGAGGCGCTGGTCGCCGGGACGGCGCTGACGCCGGCCGAGCGGGCCGGCTACGTCCGGTGCATCGAGGGTGTGCTGGCGGAAGTGCCGCTGGCCCGGCGCTGCTACGACGTGGACGTGCAGCGGGCGGGCGGCGGCGTCTACCTGGCCTTCCACCTGCAGATGGCGGCCGACCTGTCGGTGGCGGCGGCTCACGCCGTGACCGAGGACGTGGAGAACCGGCTGCGCCGGGAGCTGCCGCAGCTGGGCCGGGTCGTGATCCACGCCGAGCCCTTCGTCGTGGCGGAGGAGGAGTAGCCGGCGCCACACCGGCACCTCCCGGCCGCCGCGCGCCG
>CAZSQE010000593.1:0-1619 GCA_964608905.1 uncultured bacterium
GCTGCCCGCCCACGCCCGGGTGGGCGGGCAGCCGGGCGGCAGCCGCTGCTCGCGGCGGGCGTGCTCGTGCGCCCCGCGCAGCACCGACTGGACCTCCGCCCGCTGCGCCTCGAGCGCCGCCGCGTCGAGCACGCCCTCCGCCCGCAGCCGCTCGCCGTAGGACCGCGACACCGGCGCGTGCGCGGCCACCGCCCGGTACATGACCGGCTGGGTGAAGGTGGGGTCGTCCATCTCGTTGTGCCCGTGCCTGCGGTAGCCGACGAGGTCGATGAAGACGTCGCGCCCGAAGCGCTGCCGGTAGCCCACCGCCAGGCGGACCGCGTGCACGACCGCCTCCGGGTCGTCGGCGTTGACGTGGAGGACCGGCGCGTCCTCGACCCGGGCCACGTCGGTCGGGTAGCGGCCGGTCCGCGCCTGCTCCGGCGCGGTGGTGAAGCCCACCTGGTTGTTCACCACGACGTGCACCGTGCCGCCGGTGTCGTAGCGCGGCAGGCCGGCCATGGCCAGCGTCTCGGTGACGATGCCCTCGCCGGCGAAGGCCGCGTCGCCGTGCAGCAGCACCGGCAGGCAGCGCCGGCGGGCGGCGTCGCCCATGCGGTCCTGCTTGGCCCGCACCGACCCCAGCACCACCGGGTTCACGAACTCGAGGTGGCTGGGGTTGTAGTGCAGGTCGAGGTGCACCTCCGCGCCGCCGCGCGTGCGGCGGTCGGCGTGGCAGCCGAGGTGGTACTTCACGTCGCCGTGGCCCTGCACCTCCTCGGGCAGCGCCGTGGCCTCGAACTCGCCGAGGATGACCTCGAGCGGCTTGCCGATGACGTGGGCGAGGACGTTCAGCCGCCCGCGGTGCGGCATGCCGAAGACGATCTGCTCCACCCCGTCGGCGGCCGCCGCCTCGACCAGCGCGTCCAGCATCGGGATCAGCGCCGCCGCGCCCTCGAGCGAGAAGCGCTTCTGCCCCGGGTAGCGCGCGTGCAGGAACTCCTCGAAGCCGTCGGCCTCGAGCAGCTGCCGCAGCACGCGCCGCCGCTCCTCCGGCTCGAGGACCGGGTGGTTCTCCACCGCCTCCATGCGCTCCTGCAGCCAGGCACGCCGCTCCTCGTCGGCGAGGCGCATGTACTCGACCCCGATGGTGTCGCAGTAGGTGCGCCGCAGCGCGGCCAGCAGCCCGCCCAGCGGCCCGCGCGCGCCCGGCCGGAAGGGCGCCCAGTCCACCTCGCGGGCGAGGTCGGCCTCGCCGAGGCCGAAGGTCCCCGGCTCGAGCAGCGGCGGCGGCGCCGGGCGCGCGCCGAGCGGGTCGAGCCACGCCCCCAGGTGCCCGAAGACGCGGTGGTGCTGCACCAGCCCGAACACGCCGCCCCCGGGCGCGTCCGCGCCCCGCGGCGGCCGCGCCAGCTCGAACCCCGCGAAGAAGACGGCCCAGTCCTCGGGGACCGAGGCCGGGTCGGCGCGGAAGCGCTCGTACAGCTCGTCGATGAAGGCGGCGTTGGCGCGCTGGATGCCGTCCAGCCGGGAGGCCATGGATCCTCCGAGAAACGCCCCGCGGCCGGGGCGAAGGCGGGCAGGTTACCACGAAGCCCGCGGCCGGCGCGACGCGCGCGGGCGTGCGGGAACCGCACGCC
>CAZSQE010000594.1:0-1617 GCA_964608905.1 uncultured bacterium
GCCCGGGCACGGCGCCGGCCGCCCCGGGCACGGCGCCGGCCGCCCCGGGCACGGAGCCGGCCGCACCCGTCGTCGAGACCCCGACCTTCGGCAACCCCTTCAGCCCGGACGATCTACCTACGGTCTGCGGCTGACCGTGCCGAGGGACGAGCCACGGGACGACGGAACGTCGCCGGAGGATCGGCGGGCCGGGTCCAGCCGAGCCCGGCCTGGAGGGAACGCCCAGCCGGTGCCGCCGCGGCGGAGCACGCGGGCTGCGCCGCCCTCGTTCACCCCGCAGGCCGACCGGCCCCGGCCCGATCAGGGTGGCCGCCCACCACGGGTGGTCGGGCAGCCACCGGCTCCGGACGACGTCCCCACGCACCAACCACCGCGCAACGCGCCCCGGCAGCAGGTCGCGCCGCCCATCCGACCGCCGGCCTCGCGTCAACCGCCGGCCCCGCGTCAGCCCTCGGCCCCGCGCGATGCGGCAGCGCCCCGTCCACCGGGTCGTCAGCCCACGGCCACCCGTCCGCCCAGCACCACCCGGCGGACACCCCGTCGCCGGGGACGCCGCGTCGCCACGGTCTTGGCGCTCACGCTCGCCCTGCTGATCGCCTGGCCACTAGGCCTTGCCCTGTGGGCGAACGGGCAGATGGTGCACGTCCCGGCCCTGTCGACCGGCCCGGACACCCCCGGCACCACCTACCTGATCGCGGGTTCGGACGTCCGGGGCGAGCAGGGCGGCCTCCCCGTCGACGGCACGCAGGGCGCGCGAACCGACACGATCATGGTGCTGCACGTCCCGCCCAGCGGGCCGGCGGCCCTGATCTCCATCCCCCGGGACACCTACGCCGAGATCCCCGGCTTCGGGGCGAACAAGATCAATGCCGCCTATGCCTTTGGCGGGCCCGCACTCCTGGTGCAGAGCGTGGAGCAGCTCTCCGGTCTGCATGTCGACCACTACGCCGAGATCGGGCTCGGCGGCGTTTCGCAGATCGTCGACGCGATCGGCGGCGTCGAGCTCTGCATGGACCCCGCGGTGAACAAGGTCGACTACCCGGTGAACGACCCGGAGTCCGCGATGGTCTGGGAGGCCCCCGGTTGCCGCGTGGTCGACGGCGCGTCCTCGCTCGCCTTCGCGAGGATGCGAAAGGCCGACCACGAGGGGGACATCGGGCGGGCCAAGCGCCAGCAGCAGCTGATCGCGGCGGTGTCCACCGCCGTCGCCGACACCTCCATAATCTGGCGCCCGGCGGACCAGGTACGGCTCATCCGCACGGGGGTCGGCGCCCTGAAGGTTAGCGACGGGACGAACATCGTCGACCTGGCCCGACTTGCCCTTGCGTTCCGCAGCGCGACAGGTCCGGAAGGGATCCGGGGCACGCCCCCGATCGTCAGCCTGGACTACCGTCCCGGGAACATCGGCTCAACCGTGCTGCTGGATCCCGACACCTCCCCGGCCTTCTGGGCCGCGATCAGGGACGGGTCGCTGCCACCGGGTCCGCAGGGCGGCGTGCCGGGTCTCGGCTGAGCACGCCGGCGACCGGACCGGCGGGTCTACCGCGTCGTCGTCGGCCCCTGCGGCGAGGATCCGGACGGCGAGCAGGCCGGCGTTCTTGGCGCCACCGATCGACA
>CAZSQE010000595.1:0-1616 GCA_964608905.1 uncultured bacterium
CGTACTACCGCAAGCTCGGCTACGGCGTGGCCGAGGTCGTGCACCAGCTCGCCGTCAGCCCGGCCAACCTGCCCCTCCACCCCGGGCGCCGGAGCGTGCGCCGGCTGCGCGGCGCCGACCGGCCCGCCGTCGAGGCGCTCTACGCACGCGCCGCCGCGGCCGGGCACTTCGCGCTCGAGCGCGGCGCCGACTGGTGGGCGCAGCGGCTGTGGGACTACCCCGGCGACTGGGTGGTCTACGCCGGCGCCGGCGGCCGGCTCGAGGGCTACCTGCACTACGAGATGGACACCACCCACGGCGCGTTCCGGCTCGGCATGACGCTGGGCGAGTTCGTCGCGGTGACGCCGGCCGCGCGGCGCGGCCTGGTCGGCCACCTGGCCTCGCTCGCCGACCAGGTGAGCGAGATCCACCACGCCGCGCCCGCCGACAACCTCTGGCTCGCCACGCTGCGCACCGCGCAGAACCTGCGTCCCGGCGCCGAGATGGGCGTGCTGCTCGACACCGGCGGCGTGGCGCACGGCGCCATGCTGCGCGTGACCGACGTGAAGGCGGCGCTCGAGGCGCTGCCGGTGGCGCCGCGCGCGCGCGGCGAGGTGGTGCTGACCGTCGAGGACGCGGTGCTGCCGCAGAACGCGCTGGCCTGGCGCGTGACCGCGCGCGCCGGGCGCCTGGACGTGGCGCCCGCGCCGGCGCGGGGCGGCCGCGGCCGCACACCGCGGCTCACCGTGCCGGCCGACCTGCTCGGGCCGATCCTCGCCGGCACCATCGCCCCCACCGCCGCCGCGGCCGCGGGGTTGATCGCGTCGGACGGCGGCGCCGAGGCGGTCGAGCCGTGGTTCGCCTCACCGCCGGCGTTCCTCTACCCGATGAACGTGTTCTGACCCGGGCTCACCCGCGCGCGCGGCAGCGCTCCACGTCCCAGTGCACGAGCGCCGAGCGCGCGGCGCGCGGCCAGGCGTAGCCGGCGTCCGTCCGCGCGAGGCGCCGCCCGAGCAGCTCCGCGAGGAACGCGTCGTGCTCGTCCGTCGCCAGCAGCCCGAGGCGGCGTTTCACGTCCGCCAGGGCCTCCGCGAGGCTGGCGTGGCACCACGGCTCCCAGAGGCCGTCCTCCATCAGCACGTCGGGGAAGATGCCCAGCTCGAGCAGGGCGTTGAAGCCGACCTGGAAGTTCGGGCTGTCGTGCGGGTGGCCCCAGACCCGCCGCGCCGCCTCGGCCATGACGCCACCGGGATCGGGCGCGCGCAGCAGCAGGAAGATCCGCCGGCGCGTCACCCGCTCCAGCCCGCGCACGAAGCCGGCGAAGTCGGCGGCGCCGTACATGGCGTGCGCGCACAGCGTGACGTCGTGGGGCCCGACCGCGTCGTCCGGCCAGGCCCGGGGCACGACGGTCACGTTGGCCGCGCCGGCGGCGGCCAGCGTCTCGCGCAGGACGTCCGCCATCGCCGCCGAGGGCTCGACCGCGGTGATGCGCGCGGCGTGCGGGGACAGGAACGCGGCCCACGCGCCGGTCCCGGCGCCGACGTCGAGCACGCTCGCGCCCGGGTGGGCGTCGAGCCACGCCGCCACGGTCGCGCGGCTCGAGTCGGGCGCGCTCCAGCGGCGCGCCACGCCCGCGG
>CAZSQE010000596.1:0-1610 GCA_964608905.1 uncultured bacterium
GCTCACGTCAGCGCGACCCCCCGAAGCGGCGGTCGCGCCGCTGGTACTCGGCGACCGCCTGGAACAGGTGCCGCCGCCGGAAGTCCGGCCACAGCGTGTCCGTGATCCACAGCTCGGTGTAGGCGAGCTGCCAGAGCATGAAGTTCGAGATGCGCTGCTCGCCGCTGGTGCGGATGAGCAGGTCCGGGTCGGGCAGCCCGGCGGTGTAGAGGAAGCTGCCGACCAGCTCCTCGTCCACGTCGCCCGGCCGCAGCCGGCCGCCCTCGCCGGCGACCATGCGCCGCACCGCGTCCACCAGTTCGGCCCGCCCGCTGTAGGAGATGGCCAGGTTGAGGAGCATCCCGGTGCAGCCCGCCAGGCGCTCCTGCGTCTCGTCGATCGCCCGGCGCACCGCCGCCGGCAGGTCGTCGAGGCGGCCGATGACCTGCAGCCGCACGTTGTTGGCCTTCAGCTCCTCGCCCTCGCCGCGCAGCGTCTCGCGCAGCAGGCCCATGAGCGCCGAGACCTCGCGCGCCGGACGGCTCCAGTTCTCGGTCGAGAAGGTGTAGAGGGTCAGCACCTCCACGCCCAGCGCGGCGCAGCCGCGCACGACCTCGCGCACGCTCTCGCGGCCGGCGCGGTGCCCGAACAGGCGGGGCACGCCGCGCGCCTTCGCCCAGCGCCCGTTGCCGTCCATGATCACGGCGACGTGGCGGGGCAGGTTGCCGCGGGCCTTCAGTTCCTCGAGCGTCGGGACGCGGTGGGACATCGATCCTCCCGGAGCGGGCGGGGGCCCGCGGCGCGGGTCAGACCTCCATCACCTCGGCGGTCTTCTTCTTCAGCATCTCGTCCACCATCCCGATGTAGCGGTCCGTGAGCTTCTGCGTCTCGGCCTCGAGGCGCCGCTCCTCGTCCTCGGGCAGGGTGCCGTCCTTGCCCTGCTTCTTGAGGTCGTGGAGGATCTCGTGCCGCACCTGGCGCACGTGGACGCGGCCCTCCTCGGCGAAGCGGGCGACGAGCTTCACCAGGTCCTTGCGCCGCTCCTCGGTGAGCGTCGGGATGGGCACCCGCACGACCGTGCCGTCGTCCGTGGGGTTGAGGCCGAGGTCGGACTGCTGGATGGCGCGCGACACCGCCTTGACCAGGCTGCGGTCGTAGGGCTGCACCACGAGCAGCCGCACCTCCGGCGCCGAGACCTGCCCCACCTGGTTCAGGGCCACGGTCTGCCCGTAGGCCTCGACGCGCACCGTGTCGAGCAGCGCCGGGCTCGCCTTGCCCGAGCGGATGCCCGCCAGTTCGCGACGCACCCCCTCGAGGGCCTTCTTCATCCGTTCTTCCGCTGCCACCATCAGCTTGTGCACCATGGCCGTCACTCCGTGACCGAGGTTCCCAGTGTCCCGCCCTGCACGAGCTTCAGCAGGTTGCCACGCTGTCCGACGTCAAACACGACCAGCGGCAGGCGGTTCTCCTTCAGCATGGTGATCGCCGTGAGGTCCATGACCGCCAGGCCGCGCTCGAGGATCTCCTGATAGGTGAGGCTCGGGTAAAAGGTCGCCCCCGGGCCGGCGAGCGGGTCGCGGTCGTAGATGCCCGCCACCCGCGTGGCCTTGAGCACGACGTCGGCGCCGACC
>CAZSQE010000597.1:0-1602 GCA_964608905.1 uncultured bacterium
CGGCGGGCGGGCCGGCCCGGGGACCGCGCGGCGGCGGCGGCGGGGCGCGAGCGGCTGGCGCAGCTCGGGCTGTTCCGCGCCGTCACGCTCGAGGGCCTCGAGGGCGAGGCCGACTGGGCGCGGGCGCAGCTCGTCTACCGGGTCGAGGAGCCGCGCTACAACCGATTCGAGGCGGTGGCCGGCTTCCAGGGCGACGCCGGCGCCGCGGGCCTGGTGCGGCTCGAGCTCGGCAACCTGCTGGGCACGGGGCGCGCGGCGTCACTGCGCTGGGAGGCGCCGGGACGGCGGCGGTCCGACTTCGAGACGCGCTACGCCGAGCCGTCGCTCCTCGGCACGCCGCTGCGGCTGGAGGGGATGCTGGCGCAGCAGGTGCGCGACTCGACCTACACCCGCACCCGCTGGGGCGGCACGGCGCGCGTCACGCTCGGCGCGCAGGAGCGGCTCGAGGCGGGCTACGAGCGGCAGCGGATCGTGCAGGAGGCCGGCACGGTGGAGCGGGCCGAGATCCAGAGCACGGTGTTCGCGCTCGAGCGCACGGCGCTCGACGAGCCGGCGGCGCCGCGGCGCGGCACGCGCACGCGGCTCGAGGCGGCGCAGTCGTTCAAGCGGGAGGTGCTGCGGCCGCAGGGCGAGCGCACCGCGCGCGCCTCGGCGGTCCGCCTGGCCGCCGAGTGGCACCGGCCGCTGGGGCGCTCCGCCGGCCTGGCCGTGGAGCTGGCGGGCGCGGGCCGCTTCAGCTCGGAGCGGGTGCTGCCGGTCTACGACCGCTACCCGCTGGGCGGGGCGACCAGCCTGCGAGGCTGGGACGAGGAGGCCCTACTCGTGGACCGCTACCTGCTCACGCGGCTGGAGTGGCGCTGGTTCCTCGGCGGCGGCGGGCAGCGCGTGTTCCTCTTCTGGGACCACGCGGCGACGAGCACGCGGCTCGCGCTCGACGACGGCGGCGACCGGCTCGAGGAACGGCAGCGCGACGGGCTCGGCTTCGGCCTGCGGCTCGAGGCGGCGGGCGGGCTGGTGGGGGTGGACTACGGCCTCGCCCCGGGCCGCGGCGCGCTCGAGGGCAAGGTCCACCTTCGGCTCGTCTCCAGCTTCTGAGCGCGCGTGCGGGTGCCCGCGCGACGTGTGGGGCGCGGGCGAGCGCGCTTCGCGGTGCCGGCGATCTCCGGGGGCGCGACGGGCGACTGGACGGGCGACTGCAAGAATATTGGCTATTGACAGGTTTTCGGGCTCCCGCGGCGTTTCGACCGTCGTTCCGTTCTGGCGCTTCACCAGAACGCGTACGCCGCGCGTGGGCGAGATTTCGAGCGTCTCTTTGAAATCGCGCTCGGACTGCGTCGCGTCGTGCTGTCTGCGCTGATCTGAGAGAGCCGGAAACGGGCATGATATGAATACGCGTGTTCGAGCGGCTCCGCGCTTCATGCGGGCTCCCCACCCGTGCCGGGTTCGCGCGAACGACTGGTGAGACCAGCCCCCACCAGGCTACACGCGGGTACCCCGCCCGCTCGGGTTCCGCGCACGGGCACCCGCCCAAGGCGCGGGGCCGTGCATGACCCGCCCCCGCGGGATGACCGAGATGCCCAGCTACACGCTCTCCCACCTGTC
>CAZSQE010000598.1:0-1602 GCA_964608905.1 uncultured bacterium
GTCGGCAACCACGAGTTCTCGTACGGCCTCGAGGCCCTGGCCGCGGCGCGCGCCGCGTCCGGCTTCCCCTGGCTGGCCGCCAACGTCGTGAGCGACGACGGGAAGCCCGCCTTCGGCACCTCGATCGTGAAGACGCTGGGCGGCGTGCGCGTGGGCGTCGTGGGACTCACCACGCCGGCGATCCCGGCGCTCGAGGACCCCGGCCACGTGGCCGGGCTGCGTTTCCTCCCGCCGCTGGAGACCGGCAACGCCGAGGCGAGGCGCCTGCGCGAGCGGGAGCGCTGCGACCTCGTCGTCGTCGTCGCCCACACCGGCTTCGAGCGCGACCCGGTCACCGGCGTCGAGCGGCAGGGCGACGCGCCCGACGAGAACTGGGGCACCCGCCTGGCCGCCGGCCTCGAGGGCGTGGACCTGCTGGTGCTCGGCCACACCCACGCGACGGTGGCGGACGCGAGCCCCGGGGCCGGGCCCCTCGTCGTGCAGGCCGGCAGCGGCGGCGCGGCGCTCGGGCGCGTGGATCTCGAGTTGACCCGCGCCGGGGCGAACGAGCCGTGGCGGCTGGCGCAGCGCCGCGGGCGCGTCATCGCCGTGGCCGACTCGGTGCCGGTGGACAGCGCGCTCGCCGCCTTCGCCGCCCCCTACCACGAGGCGGCGCGCGCCGCGCTGGCCGAGCGCATCGGCACCGCGGCCCGCGACCTCGGCTCGCCGCGCGGGCGCTTCGCCGCCGGACCCCTGTGGGACCTCGTCCACGCCGCCCAGCTCGAGGCCACCGGCGCCGACGTCTCGCTCGCCGCCCTGCCCGACCCGGCGGCGGTCGTCCCGGCCGGGCCGGTCACGCGGCGCGACGTGCAGCGCCTCTACCCGTACGACAACACGCTGGCGGTGGTCGAACTGACCGGCGCCGAGTTGCGCGCCGTGCTCGAGCGTTCGGCCCGCAACTACGCCGAGTACACCTTCACCGCCGACCGGCCGCTGCTGGCGCCGGGCGCGGCGGGACACAACATCGACGGGGCGCAGGGCGTCACCTACGAGGTGGACCTGACGAAGCCGGCCGGCGAACGCATCGTGAACCTCGCCCGGCACGGGCGGCCGCTGGCGCCGGAGCAGCGGCTCACGGTCGCGGTCAACAGCTACCGCCTGAACGGCGGCGGCGGCTTCGAGGAGATCGTGCGCGCGCCCCGGCGGCTCGAGCGCGGGCCCGAGGTGCGCGCGGTGCTGGCCGCGCACATCGGCCGCGCCGGCACCCTCGACGGCGCCACCACGCACGCCTGGACGGTGCTGCCCGACTACGCGCCGTTCGCCGAGCGGCCGCTCGTGGACCTGCTCGTGCGGCAGGGCGCCGCGCCGCGCGACGAGGTGATGCGCCTGTTCCCGGACGAGCCGGCGCGCCGCGCCGACCTCGGCTACTGGCTGGCGCGCGCCTTCGGCTGGCGCGAGAAGCGCCTCTCCGGCGCCTTCGCCGACGCCCCCGACCCGCTCGAGCCGTGGCTCGACGGCCTGCTCAAGCGCCGCGTGCTCGGGCCGGAGGCCAGGCAGGAGCTGTTCCGGCCCTTCGCCGTGGCCTCGCTCGACAACGCCGCCGACTGGTGCGTGGGCGCGGCG
>CAZSQE010000599.1:0-1596 GCA_964608905.1 uncultured bacterium
GCTGGTAGCGACCCCGCTGCAGCAGGTCCACCGGGATCCGGGCGAGTTCCTCGTCGCGGGGTGTTGTGGGCGCGGATTCGCTGCCAGCCGGCTCCGCCGCAGCAGGCATGGTCGTGCCGAGCAGGGCCCAGCGCCCGCCGGCCGCGAGCCGCGTGCCCTGCCACACGCCCGCCGGGACCACGACCTGCGGCCGCTCACCGGCGGCGAGGTCCGGGCCGAGGCGCAGGACGCGGGCTTCGCTGCCCGGGCCGAGCTGGAGCATCTCGACGGGATCGCCGAGGTAGAAGTGGAAGACCTCGTCGGCATCGAGCCGGTGCAGCGCCGAGAAGGCCTCGGGCTCGACCAGGTAGCAGATGGCGGAAGCGAGGGCGCGCGGTTCCCCCGCGCCGGCCGCGGGCCCTCCCGCGGGCAGCGTCCGCGTCGAGCGGTACGTCTCGGCGAACCAGCCGCCCTCGGGCGCGAGCGGCTGGAGCCCCAACAGCTGCCGGATCTCCTCGGCGGTGGGCATGGCGTCCTCCGGGTCGCGTGCGTCGCGAGGATAGCAGACCCGGCGCGGGCCGCGCCGCTCGTGTACGATGCGGCCGCCCGCCGCGCCCGTCCCGCGACGGACGCCGCCCGGCCGGAGGGAGAGGGATGCCGTACCGCAGGGAGTTCGAGCAGGGGAGCGCGGCGTGGCTCGCGTGGCGCCGCGACGGCGTCGGCGCGTCCGACGCGCCGGTCGTCATGGGCGTGTCGCCCTGGATGGCCCTCGAGGAGCTCCGGCGGGAGAAGCGCGGACCGCCGGAGGACCGCCCGCCGAACTGGGCGATGCGCCGCGGCACGAGGCTGGAGCCGGAGGCGCGCGCGTTCTACGTCCAGCGCACCGGCATCCACGTGACGCCCCTGTGCCTCGAGCACGGCACGCGGCGCTGGATGCGCGCCAGCCTCGACGGCATCAGCGACGACGGCCGCGTGCTGCTCGAGGTGAAGTGCCCGGGTGCGGTGGACCACGCCCGGGCGCGGAGCGGCCGCGTGCCGGACAAGTACGTCCCGCAGCTGCAGCACCTGCTCGAGGTCTCGGGGGCGGAGGTCTGCCACTACTGGTCGTATCGCGAGGGCGAGGGCGTGCTCGTCGAGGTGGCGCCCGAGCCGGAGTACATCGAGGGGCTCGTCGAGCGCGAGGACGGGTTCTGGCGCCTCGTGCTCGAGGACCGGCGGGGCGTCGGCGCGGATGCGCGGCTGATCCGCGGCATCGGAACCGTGGTGCCGGTCCTCCCGCCACCGGACGTTGCGGAATCCCCCGAAGCGGTTTAGCTTCGCGGTCGTTCACGCGCCCGGCGCCGGGCAGCCGCCTCCCACGTCATCCGAGGTGCCCATGTCCACCGTCCGCACGCTCACCCTGGCCGACGCCGCCCTGCCCGGCGCCACCGTCCTCCGTGATGTCGCCCTCGTCGCCGGCGCGAGCCTCGTGACCGCGCTGGCCGCGCAGGTCGCCGTGCCGCTGCCCGGCTCGCCGGTGCCGCTCACCGGCCAGACCTTCGCCGTGCTGCTCACCGGCGCGGCGCTCGGCGCGCGGCGCGGCTTCCTGGCGCAGACGCTCTACCTGCTCCAGGGCGC
>CAZSQE010000600.1:0-1585 GCA_964608905.1 uncultured bacterium
CCCCACGATTCGACCCCCCTCGGCCCGACCGTCCTTCGCCCGACCCTTGTCGACCCGGCCCTCCTCCGCCCGACTCCCGCGGAACGGCGCAGCGGCCGATTCCGGTTGCGGTTAGGGGGCCTCCCGTGGTACCCATGGCCTCGGCCACACGGACGTGCCCGGAGTCTGGCCACGCAGACCCTCGAGTCTCGCTGGCGGGGGAGTTATGGCTCATTGGACTCTGTTCGAAAACGATTTTCGCGCGATCGACACCGTTCTGAACGAACTGCTCGAACGGACGAACGCCCTCTCCGTCCACCTCGTGGATCGCTCCGGCCACCTCATCCTCTCGGCCGGGCGCTCGGGCGACTTCGACGCCACCGCGTTCGCCAGCCTGGCCGCGGCCGATTTCACGGCCAATGCCGAGCTGTCACGCCTGCTCGGCGAGAACGGCCTCGTGGCCGTGGTGAGCGAGGGACGCGACCGCTCGATCTACTCCTGCCTGCTGGCCGGGCGGGTCATCATGTGCGTCGTGTACGACCGCCGCAGCACGCTGGGGCTGGTGCGGTTCCGCGCGAACCGGGCGGTGCAGGCGCTGACCGGCATCTTCGCCGAGGTCTTCGAGAAGGTGGACCTCTTCGAGCCCGCCGCGCCGGGCGAAGTGCCGGCGGCGGCCGAGCCGACGAGCGCGGAGTTCGCGCTGGCGGCGAGCCAGGAGGTCGACGCGCTCTTCGGCGATTGATCGACCCGCGCACGGCCGGACAGTTCAGGGAGACCGCATGGCGCTCATCAACCACCGGGCGCGCGAGATCCATTTCAAGATCGTCTACTACGGTCCCGGGCTGGGCGGGAAGACCACCAACCTGCGCTTCCTGCACGACCGCCTGCCGCCCGAGCGGCGCGGCCGGCTCATCTCCATCGCCACCGACCAGGAGCGCACGCTGTTCTTCGACTTCCTGCCCATCGACCTCGGGCAGGTGAACGGCTACCTGACGCGCTTCCACCTCTACACCGTGCCCGGGCAGGTCTACTACCGGCTGTCGCGCCGCGCCGTGCTGCAGGGGGCCGACGGTCTGGTCTTCGTCGCCGACTCGCACCCGGCGCGCGAGCAGGCGAACGTGGACTCGCTCGCCGACCTGGCCTCGCACCTGCAGACGCTGGGGCTCACGGCGGCGCAGCTCGAGCGGCTGCCGCGCGTCTTCCAGTGGAACAAGCGCGACCTCGCCGCGGCGCTCCCGGTCGAGCGGCTGCGCGCCCGGCTCAACCCGCTCGGCGCCCCGGACTTCGAGGCGGTGGCGACCGTGGGCCGCGGCGTGAACGAGACGCTCAAGACCGTCTGCAAGGCGGTGCTGGCGCGGCTGGCGACGGGCGCGGCCGCCGCGCCTGTCCCCGCGGGCGTCCCGGCGGGAGCCGCACCCGTGGCCGCCGCGCCTGCCGTGGCGCCCACGGCCGCGCCGTCGCCGGGCGGGCCCGCCGTCACGCCCGCCGCCACGGCCCCCGGCGCATGAGCCTGCTCGCGCGCCTCGTCGCCACGCTCGGCCCGGTGGGCTCGGTGCCCATCGCGTCGGCCACGGCAGGCGCGGCGGCCACGGGTGCGGCTCCCGCC
>CAZSQE010000601.1:0-1569 GCA_964608905.1 uncultured bacterium
GGCAGATCCTGGTCCTGCCGCGCCCGCTGGCCGAGACGTGCGACGAGATCCTCGAGATCGCCGCCCGCGCCGTACCCGCCAGCCGGCACGTGCTGCTGCTGCGCGACGAGGCCACGGGCGAGCTGCGCCAGATCGCGGCGCGGCAGGGCGGCGGGCGGCCCGGCCGGCCGCTGGCGCTGTCGCACTCGATCGTCCGGCTCGTGCTCGAGGAGTGCACCTCGGTGATGACCGAGGACGCCCTGCGCGACCCGCGCTTCCGCGCCCAGGACAGCATCGTGCTGCAGGCGGTGCGCTCGGCCATGGCGGTGCCGCTGTTCGACAACCGCGAGGTGCTGGGCCTGCTCTACGTGGACAGCCAGGAGCTCGACCTCGCCTTCACCCCGCAGCAACTCGAGGTGCTCACGCTGCTCGCCAACATGGCGGCGGTCAAGATCAGCAACGCCCGGCTGCTGGCGGACGAGCAGGCGCGGCAGCGGATCGCGCACGAGCTGGCCACGGCGACGCAGATCCAGCGCGGCATGCTGGTGCCGCCGCCGCCGGTGCCGGGCTGGCAGGTCGAGGTCTGTCTCGAGCCCTGTCACGAGGTGGGCGGCGACCTCTACGACTGCCGCCTGACCGGGGAGGGGCGGCTGGTGTTCCAGGTCGGCGACGTCACCGGCAAGGGCATGGGCGCCGCGCTGCTGATGTCGTCGTTCCTCGCCTCGTCCCGCGTGCTCTACGCCTCGTGCGCCGACCCGGGCGCGCTGTCCCGGCGCCTCGGCGACACGGTGTGCGAGTTGGGCGACCCGGGCCGCTTCGTCACCGGCTTCGTCGGCTGCCTCGATCCCCGCACCGGAACGCTCCACTACGTGAACGCCGGGCATCCGCCGGCGTTCCTGCTGCACGACGGGGCGCTGCGGCCGCTCGAGAGCACCGGGGTGCCCTTCGGCGTCGTGCCCGGGTTCGACTACCGCGCGGTCGCGGCGGAGATCCCGCCGGGCGGACTGCTGGCCGTCTACACCGACGGCATCCCGGAGGCGCAGCGCGCCACCGAGATGTTCGAGGACGAGCGGCTGCGCGAGGCCCTGCTCGAGGCCGCCGTCGCGCCCGACCTGGCCGACGCGCGGCGCGTGGTGCTCGACCGGCTCGACGCGTTCCTCGGCGACGCGCCGCGCAGCGACGACGTCACGCTGCTGCTGATCCGGCGGGCGCGGGCCTGAGCGGCCGCCTCAGCCCAGCCGGTCCCAGACGCGCTTCGCGCACTCCTTGGCCCGCGCCGCCACCTCGCGCTCGTCCACGTTGACGAGCGTGCCGTTGTCGAGCACCACCTCGCCGCCCACCATCGCGCCCGAGACCGGCGCCCGCAGCATCCCGGACCACAGGTGGTCGAGGAAGGTGCGCCCGGAGAACTCGGTCGCCGGCTGGTAGTCGAGCAGGATGAGGTCGGCGGGCGAGCCGACGGCGACGGCGCCGAGCCCCTGGCCGAAGTGGCGCTCGGCCCAGCGCGCGCCGTTGACGAACAGCCGCTGGTAGTGCGCCTCGGCCGGCGTGCCGAAGCCCAGGCCGAGCAGCGGGTCGGGCAGCGGCGGC
>CAZSQE010000602.1:0-1563 GCA_964608905.1 uncultured bacterium
TCGGGGAAGAGGTGGCAGCGCACGCGGCCGGCCGGCACCCGCCGCGTGCGCTGCCACCTCTTCCCCGAGGGCGCCCCGGCGCCCGGGAGCTGACCGCCGATGGACGAGCTGCGATTCCCCGACGGGTTCCTCTGGGGCGCCGCCACCTCCGCCCAGCAGATCGAGGGCGGCTACGGGCTGGACGGACGCAGCGAGTCCATCTGGGACCGCTTCGCCGCCACGGCGGGACGCATCGCGGACGGCTCCGACGCGCGCGTGGCCTGCGATCACTACCACCGCTGGCGCGAGGACATCGGCCTGATGAAGTGGCTGGGCCTGAACGCCTACCGCTTCTCGGTCGCCTGGCCCCGCGTGGTCCCCGGCGGGCGCGGCGCGGTGAACCCGGCGGGCCTCGACTTCTACGACGCGCTGGTGGACGGGCTGCTGGCGGCGGGCATCCGGCCCTTCGTCACGCTCTACCACTGGGACCTGCCGCAGGTCCTGCAGGAGCGCGGCGGCTGGGCGGCGCGCGAGACGGTGGACGCGTTCGTCGAGTACGCCGACGCGGTGACGGCGCGGCTCGGCGACCGCGTGCGCGACTGGACGACCCACAACGAGCCGTGGTGCGTCGCCACCCTGGGCCACGAGCACGGGGTGCACGCGCCCGGCCACCGCGACCCGGCCGAGGCGCTGCGCGTCGGGCACCACCTGCTGCTCTCGCACGGCCGGGCGGTCGAGGTCGTGCGCCGCAACGCGCCCGGCGCCGAGGTCGGCATCGTGCTCATGCTCTCGCCCGCCGAGCCGGCCACCGACAGCCGCGTGGACCTGGACGCCGCCCGGCGCTACGACGGGGCCCTGAACCGCTGGTACCTCGACCCCGTGCTGCGCGGCCGCTACCCGGAGGACGCCGTCGCCGACCGCGTGCGGCGCGGGCACCTGGCGTCCCCGGAGCTGCCGTTCGTGCGCGACGGCGACCTCGCCGCCATCGCCGCCCCGCTCGACTTCCTCGGCGTGAACTACTACTCGCGCACCGTCGTGCGCGGCGACGCCGAGGGCGAGCCGGTGGGGGTCCGGATGGTGCCCGAGTCCGAGCTGACCGACATGGGCTGGGAGGTCCACCCGGCGGGGCTGCACGCCCTGCTGCTCCGGCTCGAGCGCGAGTACCGCCCGCGCAAGCTCCTCGTCACCGAGAACGGCGCCGCCTACACCGACCCGGCCGGCGCGGACGGCCGCGTCGCCGATGCGCGCCGCGTCGCCTACCTGCACGGCCACCTGGCCGCCGCCGCCCGCGCCATCGCCGACGGCGTGCCGCTGGCCGGCTACTTCACGTGGTCCCTGCTCGACAACTTCGAGTGGGGCCACGGCTACGCCATGCGCTTCGGTCTCTTCGACGTGGACTTCGCGTCGCAGCGCCGCCGCGCCAGGGACAGCGCCCACTGGTATCGTCGCGTCGTCGCCGCGAACGCGGTGGACGAACCCACCGAGCAACCCCTGTCGAGGAGGACCCCTTGAGCTCGATCCACAGAGACCTGCGCCGGCGGGGCCCCGGGCTCCGGGCCGCCGTCGCGCTGGCCGCCGCGCTGG
>CAZSQE010000603.1:0-1563 GCA_964608905.1 uncultured bacterium
GCTCGAGGCGGTGGCCCGCCGGCTCGGCGCCGGCGACGCCTCGGCGCGCGCGCTGGAGCGCCCGGCCGACGAGCTGGGCCGGCTGGGGCGCGCGCTCAACGAGATGGCGGCCGAGGGGCGGACGCGCCTGGCGGCGCTGGAGCGCGAGCGCGACGAGCGCGAGCGCATCCTCGCGCACCTCTCCGACGGCGTCGCCCTGGTGGACGGCGCCGGCCGCGTCGTGCGCATGAACCGAGGTTTCGCCGACATGGTGGGCATGCCGCTGCCGGCCGAGGCGGGCACGCCGCTGCCCGAGTTCGTGCGCTCGCCGGAGCTGGACGGGCTGGCGCGGGCGGTTCGGGAGGGAGGGCTCACGCGCGAGGCCGACGTGCGGCTGTGGGCGCACGAGCAGCGGCTGGTGCACGCCACCGCCACGCCGCTGGGCGAGGCCGGCGAGGGCACGGTGCTGCTCGTCCTGCACGACCTCTCCGAGGCCGAACGACTGGACCGCGTGCGCCAGGACTTCGTCGCCAACGTCTCGCACGAGCTGCGCACGCCGCTGACGTCGCTGCGCGGCTACGCCGAGACGCTGCTCGACGGCGGCCTCGACGATCCCGAGAACCGCGCCCGCTTCGTCGGCGTGATCCGCGACCAGGCGGTGCGGCTCGAGGCCATCGCCGAGGACCTGCTGACGCTGGCGGGCCTCGAGCGGCCGGACGCGCGGCTGCGCCCCGAGCGCTTCGACCTGCGCGAGGCGGTGGCGCGGCAGGCGGCGGCCCTCCAGTCGCGCGCCGCCCGGGCCGGTCTCGAGCTGGCGGTGGAGCCGGGAGCGCCGCTGCCGGTGACCGCCGACCGCGGACGGATCGAGCAGCTGCTGGCCAACCTGCTCGACAACGCGCTCAAGTACACGGAGCGCGGCGGGGTGCGCGTGCGGGCGGGCGAGGCGGGCGCGCGCGCCTGGTGCGAGGTCGAGGACACCGGCTGCGGCATCCCGGAGGCCGACCAGCCCCGGGTCTTCGAGCGCTTCTACCGCGTGGACAAGGCCCGCTCGCGCGAGAAGGGCGGCACCGGGCTGGGGCTGGCCATCGTCAAGCACATCGCCGGCCTGCACGGCGGCGAGGTCACGCTGCGCAGCCGTCCGGGCGAGGGCAGCACGTTCCGCGTCGAGATCCCGCGCGAGCCGGCGTCCCCCGCCGCCTGACGCCCGGGCGGGTTGCCGTTTTTTCCCCGGCCTTCATCCCGCCGTAACGCCGCCGTAACGGGGCCCGTGGTCTCCTGCCGGTCGTGAAGCCGTCCACCGTTCCACCGCGCCGCGGCCGCCCCGCCCTGATGACGCGGGCCGAGGTGCTCGCGCTCATCCGCTCCACCGCCCGCCGCCCGCCCGGACTCTTCCGCGCGCACCACACCCGGCCCGACCTCTACGCGCGCGCGCGGCGGATGTTCGGCTCCTGGGCGGCGGCGGTGGCGGCGGCGGGCCTCGACTACGCGGCGGCGGTGGGGCAGGCGCGGCGGCGCGGGGACCGCGCCCGGCGCCGACGCCACAGCCGCGACGAAGGGAGACCCTCGTCCCGCACGGCCCTCTTC
>CAZSQE010000604.1:0-1562 GCA_964608905.1 uncultured bacterium
TTCCTTTGGGGGTTGGCAAGCCCCCGCCTACTACACAAAGAACCGTACGCTACCCCGTGCCGGCCGGCCGTGCCGCCGCGCCCCCCCGCTGCTATGCTGCGCGCCATGAGCCCGCCGGTCCCGGAGCCCGAGATCTCGGCCGTCGTCCCGGCCTACAACGAGGTCGAGAGCCTGCCCATCCTGCTCGGCGAGCTGTGCCCCGCGCTGGAGGCCACCGGGCGGACGTGGGAGCTGGTGCTGGTGGACGACGGCAGCACCGACGGCACCGCCGACGTGGTCCGGGCCGCCGCCGCGCGCGAGCCCCGCATCCGGCCCGTGCTGCTCGCCGCCAACGGCGGGCAGAGCGCGGCCCTGGCGGCCGGCTTCGCCCGCATGCGCGGCCGGGTGGTCGTCACCCTCGACGCCGACCTGCAGAACGACCCCGCCGACCTGCCGCGCCTGCTCGCCGCGCTGGAGGGGGCCGACGTCGTCTCGGGCATCCGCGCGCACCGGCAGGACTCGGCCGTGCGCCTGCTCAGCTCGCGCATCGCCAACGGCTTCCGCCGCGCGGTGTTGGGCGATCCGGTCACCGACATCGGCTGCTCCTTCAAGGCCTACCGGCGCGAGGTCCTCGACGGCCTGCCCATGTTCGTCGGGGTGCACCGCTTCCTGCCCGCCCTGTGCGTCTTCCGGGGCGCCCGGCTGGCCGAGGTGCCGCTCGCGCACCGGCCGCGGCGGCTGGGCCGGTCGAAGTACGGCGTCGGCAACCGGCTGTGGCGTGGACTGCACGACCTCGTCGGCGTGCGCTGGCTCAAGTCCCGGCTGCTGGACTACCGCCTGCGGGACTAGGACCGCGAAGACGCTGGCATCCGCGCCGCGCGCCGGGCTATAGTGCGCGCGACCGCTCCCGCGAACAGGGAACGTTGGCCACGAGGATGGATCCTCAAGGAGCCCGCCATGCGCATTCTGCTGCGTCTCTGCCTCGTCACCGTACTCCTCCTGCTCTCCGCGGTCCTGGCGCGCGCCGACACGTTCGGCGGCGTGGACCTCATGACCGCCACCGTGATGCAGAAGCACCAGAGCTCGTTCTCCGGCCTCGCCGCGCGCGTGCGGCTCTCCTCGGCGCGCATCGTGGACGGCTTCGAGCTGTCGCCCTTCGTCGAGTACTGGCGCACCAGCACGACGGTGGACCCGCCCGACATCACCGTGTCGCGCAAGGACGCCACGCTCGGGGCCGGGCTGAACTACCGCTTCCACCGCTCCGGCTGGCAGCCCTACCTGGGCGGCGGGCTGGGCGTGCACTTCCTCTCGAACAAGGTGAACGCGCCGGGGCTGGGGATCGACGACCAGAACGACTCCGTCGTCCGGGGCGGGCTCTACGCCCTCGCCGGCGTCGGCGTCCCCCTCTCGGACCACGTGCAGAACTTCATCGAGCTCGAGTACCACCACCTGCCGGGCATGAGCCAGCTCAAGATCAACATGGGCATCGGCTGGGCCCCCTAGCTAGCGGCCCGGCGCGGCAGGGAGCCGCGCGCCAACGGGTTCCCGGGGCGGCGGCCCGACCTCCCGCCGCGCCCCCGGCC
>CAZSQE010000605.1:0-1556 GCA_964608905.1 uncultured bacterium
CGACCGTCCCGTGCGCGCTACGCCGGCCGCTCCCCCGCGCCCGTCCCCGCCTCCAGCGCGTCGAGCAGCTCGCGCACCTGCCGCAGCAGGGTGTCGGGCGAGAACGGCTTGGGCAGGAACGCCCGCCCCGGCCCCAGTGCCTCCTCCAGGCCGGCCAGATCCGCGGCGTAGCCCGACAGGAACAGCACCCGCATCCCCGGACGGCGGCGCGCCAGCTCGGCCGCCAGGTCGATCCCGCTCAACCCGGGCAGGACCACGTCGGTGACCAGCAGGTCCACCTCGCCGAGGCCGCGCCGGTCCCGGGCCAGCACCTCGCCGGCGCTGGCGAACTCGACGACCACGAAGCCGCTCTGGCGCAGCACCTCGCTCACCAGGTTGCGCACCAGCGGCTCGTCCTCCACCAGCACGACGCTCTCGCCGCCGCGCGGCCGTCCGGCCGCCGCCGGCCGGGCCCCGGCCTCCTCCCGTGCCACCGGCAGGTAGACGCGGAAGGTGCTGCCGCGTCCCGGCTCGCTCGTGACCCGCACGGTGCCGCCGCAATGCCGCACGACGCCGTACACGATGGAGAGCCCGAGGCCGGTGCCCCGGCCCGGGGTCTTGGTGGTGAAGAACGGCTCGAACAGCCGCTCCCGCGTGGCGGTGTCCATGCCGCGGCCGGTGTCGGTCACCGCGAGCATGACGTAGGCGCCGGGCTCCACGGCGGGCCGCGTCGCGTGCGACTCGTGCAGCTCGACGTTGGCGGTCTCGATGACGACGCGTCCGCCCTGCGGCATGGCGTCGCGCGCGTTCGCCACCAGGTTCATGACGACCTGCTCGGCCCGCTCCGGGTCCACGCGGGTGGGCGCCAGCGTCCCCGAGAGCTCGAGCTTCAGCTCGATGTCCTCCCCGAGTGTTCGCCGAAGCCGGCCGCTCATGCCGTCGAGCACGGCGTCGAGGTCCACCGGGCGCCGGCTCAGCGCCGGCTCGCGGCTGAAGGCCAGGAGCTGCTGCGTGAGCGTGGCAGCGCGGCCGGCCGCGCGCCGGATCTCGTCCACCTCCTGGGACAGCAGCGGGTCCTCGTCCAGCTGCTCCAGCAGCAGGTCGCTGTAGCCGAGGATGACGGTGAGCAGGTTGTTGAAGTCGTGGGCCACGCCCCCGGCCAGCCGTCCCACGGCCTCCATCTTCTGCGCCTGGTGGAGCTGCTCCTCCAGCCCGGTCCGCTCGGTGACGTCGCGGCCGATGGCGACGAGACCGGCGCGGCCGTCGGGGAGCGTCAACCGGGCGGCGCTGCCCTCGATGACGCGCCAGCCGCCGTCGCGGTGCCGCAACCGCAGGCCGGTGACCAGCGGCGACGAGCCGCGCGCCAGCGCGGCCTCCAGCACGGCGGCGAACACCGGCGCGTCCGCGGGGTGCGCGAACTCGCGCAGCCGGCGGCCGACCAGCTCCTCCGGCGGGTAGCCGAGCATCCGGGTGACCGACGGGCTCACGAACGTGACGCGGCCGCCGTCGTCGTGCAGCGTGATCATGTCGGCGCAGTTCTCGATCAGCAGGCGGTAGCGCTCCTCGCTGGCGCGCAG
>CAZSQE010000606.1:0-1550 GCA_964608905.1 uncultured bacterium
ACCTGCGCGCCCACCTCGAGGCCCGCGCCGTCCGGGTCGCTCGCGCCGTCGAAGCCGCGCAGCACGATCTCGAACCCGCCGGGCACGCCGGCGTACTCGCCGGGGGCGGCCGGGGCGGCGGTCTCGCGGTAGTCGCGGGCCTCGAGGTGGGCGCGCAGGTAGCCCTCGGGCAGGGCGCGCCCGGGCGCGAGGCCGACGCCGTCGGCGTAGATGCGCGAGGGGAAGGACCACGACGGCCCGGCGGCGTGCCGGGAGTGGAGCGCGTGCACGGCGGCGGCGAAGTGGACGAAGCTCACCACCGCGCCCCCCACGAGCAGCACCAACAGCGCGGCGTAGGCCGAGCGCAGCGGCCGGGCACGGAGCGGGGCCCACAGGCGGGAGAGCGGCTCGAGGACGGATCTCATGCGGCTGGGCCCTGGATTCCCCCCACGGCGGTCGCGCCACGCCCCCGCGGCGGACGGCCCCGGGTGGCGTAACGGCCTGACACACTAGCCGCTGGGGCCGCCGAGCGCACGTCGGGCGGAGGTTCGGTCGTTGCAAACCGGCATGAGGCCCGAACCCCGGGGCCCAGTGGACTCATCCATAGGGTTGTCCGGCAGGTAGTGCAGCGTGGGCCGGCTGCAGGAGGCGGTATGAAGAGACAGAGAAGCGGATTCGCGGGCATGGACCGCGAGAAGCAGAAGGAGATCGCCCGGCGGGGCGGACGCGCGGCGCACGAGAAGGGCACCGCGCACGAGTTCACCGCCGACGAGGCCCGTGCCGCCGGCCGCAAGGGTGGCGAGTCGGTGAGCCGGGACCGTGAGCACATGTCGCGCATCGGACGCACCGGTGGCCTGAGGTCGCGCAGCGGAGATCGCCGTCCGGCGTTGCCGCTCGAGCCCGGGCCGGCCGGGTCCGCGGACGAGGAGCGCGCACCCGTCAACTAGCGGCGGTTCATCGGAGCGGACGGCCCACCCCCGGGCCGTCCGCGACCGTTCTTTCCTCCGACGCGGCGCCCCGGGCGGGATGCCGCTTGGCAGGACCGGCCGCGGGGAGCAGACTGACGGCGTGGCGGCCCCATCGCGCCGCCGTTTCGGACACTCCTCTGACCCTGGGCGCGCTGCCATGAACGAGAGGCCACCATCCGACCCCGGTGCGGCGGCCGCTGCGGGCGGTTCCCCGCCCCCGCCCCGGACCGTGCGCGTCCTCTTCGTCTCCGACCGTGACGATGACGTCGCCTTCATCCTGCACGAGCTGAGGCGCGGCGCCTTCACCCCCGACCACTGGGTGGTGCGCGACGCCGGCACGATGCGCGCGGCCCTCGCCGACGCGGCCTGGGACCTGGTCATCGGCGAGTACGAGCTCGAGCGGTTCACGGCGCTCGGGGCGCTCGAGGTCCTGCGCGCCAGCGGGCAGGACCCGCCCTTCATCGTCGTGGCCGGCCACGTCGGCGAGGGGGCGGTGGTCGAGTGCATGAAGGCCGGGGCGAGCGACTTCCTCGCCCGCGAGGACCTGGCGCGGCTGGTGCCGGCGGTCGAGCGCGACCTGCGCGAGGCCGGGCGGCGTCGCCG
>CAZSQE010000607.1:0-1544 GCA_964608905.1 uncultured bacterium
GCGGTACGTGAGCTGGGTTCAGAACGTCGTGAGACAGTTCGGTCCCTATCCATCGTGGGCGTAGGATCCTTGCGGGGAGTTGCTCCTAGTACGAGAGGACCGGAGCGAACGAACCTCTAGTGTACCGGTTGTTCTGCCATGGGCATCGCCGGGTAGCTACGTTCGGAAGTGATAAGCGCTGAAAGCCTCTAAGCGCGAAACACACCCCAAGAATAGGGATCCCTGTGGCTTAGCCACCTGAAGGCTCGTCGGAGACTACGACGTCGATAGGCGGGAGGTGTAAGGCTCGTGAGAGCTTCAGCCGACCCGTACTAATCAGCCGTGAGGCTTGGCCGGTTAATATCGCCAATGCGCTGCGTGTGTTTCCCGCGTCTCGTGTTCAGGTTGTCGACCCGATTGGGGTGGCAATGGCGGAGGGGTTACACCTCTTCCCATTCCGAACAGAGAAGTTAAGCCCTCCAGCGCCGATGGTACTGCCCGGGAGACCGGGTGGGAGAGTAGGTCGCCGCCCCAGTAACGTGACGAAGCCCCGGCGCGAAAGCGCCGGGGCTTTCGTAGTTACGGGCCGGTGGTGGGGCACGCCTGGAGCGCCGGCCGCGCGGCGCGGGAGCCGGGGTGGGCCGCCCGCGCGCGGCACGAGTGCCAGGGGAGGCCGCCGCCGCGCCACGCGTGAGCTCGGCCGGCCGCAGCCGTGGGGCGCGGGCAGCAGTGCAGTCCGGACCGCCGGCGGCTGCACGGGGCCGGACACCCGCAGGGGCCCGACGTACCGGCCGGGGCACGGCGGCGCGGGACCGCCGCGCCGCCGCCCGCGGGCCCCCGGCACGGAAAGCACTTGCGCCCAAGGGGATGCCCGTGGTCGGCCGGGGGCCCAGCGGGGGCACGGAAGCTGCGTGTTTCCCGGGCAGGCTGGTGCGGGCGGGCTGCCCGGGAGAGGAGCGTCGCGTGGCTCGGACGAGATGGCTGCTGGTGGCGATCGCGCTGGCGATCCTGGTCCCGTGGGGCCGGGCCGAGGCCGTGCGCGTCGAGCGCCGCGGCGGCCCGGGGCCGGTCGGCATCGTGCGCCGGCCGGAGCCCGCGGCGCCGGCGCCGCGGCTGCGCGAGCCGGCGGGCGCCGGGCGGGTGGACGTGCAGCTGGAGCGCACGCGGCGGATGCTCGGGCTGGTGCTCCACCGGGCCGAGCGCTGCGCCTCGCCCGACGCGCTCGAGGCGGTGCGCGGGGCGATCGAGCTGCAGGACCGCGCCGAGAGCGCGGCGCGGGCCGGGCGCCGGCTGGGCGCGCTGCAGTTGACGCGCGAGGCGCGCGCACGGGGCGTCGCCGCGCTGCGCCATTGCGGCCACACCGGCCGCGTCCCCGATGGCGTGGTGAGCGCGCTGGGCCGCACGGACGAGTTGCTCGACGTCGAGCGCGAGCGGCTCTCCGGGGCGCCGTCCGCCGCGCCCGGCGACCGCGCCGGTGCGCTCGAGCGCGCGGCCGAGTCGCAGCGGCGGGCCCGCGCCGAGTTCCGCGACGGCCGCCTCGAGTCGAGTCTGCGCCTCACGCAGGA
>CAZSQE010000608.1:0-1544 GCA_964608905.1 uncultured bacterium
GCCCACGACACTAGCAGGGCCGCCACCAGCAGCGCGAGCGCGGCGGTGCCGACGCGGGCCGCCAGCGGCTCACGCCGGCGCGCCACGCCGTCTCCGCCGCGCCCCGGGCCGGCCCTCGAGCGCGCGGATGGCCCGCCGCAGGCGCGTCCAGGTGCGCGAGAGCGCCTCGGGGACCACGCGGGTCTCGCCCACCGCGGCCATGAAGTTCGTGTCGCCGTCCCAGCGCGGCACGACGTGCAGGTGCAGGTGGCCGGGGAAGCCCGCGCCGGCGACCCGCCCGACGTTGACCCCGAAGTTCATCCCGTGCGGCCGGTACTCCGCCTGCAGCGCCCGCTCGGCCAGGGCCGTCAGCTCGAGCAGGTCGGCCCGCTCGGCCGCGTTCAGCCCGGCGAAGCGGGCGCGGTGGGCCGCGACCGCCACCATCAGGTGGCCGCCGGTGTAGGGATAGCGGTTCAGCATGAGGAAGGCGTGGGGCCGCCGCGCCAGCACCAGGTGCGCCCGGTCGGCGCGCCCGGCCGCCACGCGGCAGAACAGGCACTCCTCCGGCCCGCGCGCGCGGCCCAGGTAGGCCACCCGCCACGGCGCCCACAGTCGCTCGAGCGCCCCGCGCCCTCCGGCCGGCGTACCGCGTCGCGTGCTCATCGTCCCTCCCCCGCCGCGCCCAGCTCGGCGCGGACGCGCGCGGCCTCGGCCAGCTGCTCGACCGTGTTGATGCCCAGCAGCTCGCGGTAGTCGTCGGCGCAGACCACGGCCGTGCCGAGGCCCGCGCGCCCCAGCGCCGCCACCGTGTCGGTGAGGTAGTACTCGCCCTGCGCGTTGCGCGCGGTGAGCGACGACAGCGCCCGCGCCAGCGCCGGGTAGTCGAAGGCGTAGACCCCGGAGTTCACCTCGTCGATCCGCCGCTGCTCCGCCGTGGCGTCGCGCTCCTCGACGATGGCCGACAGGCCGCCGGCGGCGTCGCGCAGGATGCGGCCGTAGCCGCGCGGCTCCGGCACCCGCATCGAGAGCACCGTCACCGCCGCGCCCCGCGCGGCGTGCCCCTCGAGCAGGGCGTGCAGGGTGGCGGCGCGCAGCAGCGGCGTGTCGCCGCACACCACGAGCAGGGTGCCGGCGAAGCCCGCCAGCGCCGGTCCGGCCATGAGCACGGCGTGCCCGGTGCCGCACTGCTCGGCCTGCACCACCCACTCGGTCCCCGCCCCGGCGAAGGCCTCCATCACCCGCTCGCGCTGGTGCCCGACCACGGTGAGCACGCGCTCCACGCCCAGCTCGGCCACCGTGTCGAGCACCCAGGCCAGCAGCGGCCGGCCGGCCACCGGGTGCAGCACCTTGGCCAGGTCGCTCTTCATGCGCGTGCCCTGCCCGGCGGCGAGCACCAGCGCGGCGGTGCCGGGGTGACGGAAGCGGCTCATCGCGGGCTCCACTCGAGGTTGTCGATCAGGCGCGCCGGCCCGACGCGCGCCGCCACCGCGACCAGCACGCGGCGGACCCGGCGCAGGTCGCGCGGCGCCTCGAGCGTGGCCGCGTCCACCACCGCCACGTAGTCC
>CAZSQE010000609.1:0-1535 GCA_964608905.1 uncultured bacterium
TCGCCCAGCCGCTCGCGCAGGGCGCGGGCCTCGGCCGCCGCCTCGTCGGCGCGGCGCAGCAGGCCGGCCGCGCGCTCGCGCAGCAGCACGACCTGGTGCTCGGCCTGGGTGCGGGCCTCCTCCCGGTCGCGCAGCCCGCCCTGCGCGGTGGACAGCTCGCGCTCCAGTTCGAGCAGCGCCAGCTTGCGGTCGTTCAGCGTGGCCTCCAGCCCGTCGAGCTGGGCGGTCAGGCCCTCGCGCCGCACCGCCTCCTCCTCCCACTGCTCCTTCGCCTCGGCCGCGCGCGCGGTCAGCGAGCGCACCTGGCTCGCGGTCAGCGCCAGGTCGAGGTCGCGGATCTCGTCGCGCCAGCGCTGGTAGCGGCGGGCCCTGCCCACCTGCCGCCCGAGCGAGCGCAGCTCGCGCTCCAGCTCGAAGACGATGTCGTTGAGGCGCACGAGGTCGGTCTCGGTGGCCTCGAGCTTGTTGAGGGCCTCCTTCTTGCGGACCTTGTACTTGGTGATGCCGGAGGCCTCCTCGAACAGGAAGCGGCGGTGCCCCGAGTTGTCCGAGAGGACGTGGTCCACCATGGCCCGCTCGATGACCGCGTAGGCGTGGCTGCCCATGCCGGTGTCGAAGAACAGGTCGCGGATGTCCTTGAGGCGGCAGGGCGTGCGGTTGAGCATGTACTCGCTCATGCCCGAGCGGAACACCCGCCGCGACACCGTGACCTCGGAGTACTCGGTCTTCAGGATGCCGCGGTCGTTCTTGAAGGTGAGGTGCACCTCGGCCAGGCCCAGCGGCTTGCGGGTCGGGCAGCCGTTGAAGATCACGTCCTCCATCGAGTCGCCGCGCAGCTGCTTGGCGCTCTGCTCGCCCATCACCCAGCGGATGGCGTCGGAGACGTTGGTCTTGCCGCAGCCGTTGGGGCCGATGACGCCGGTGATCCCCTCGCCGAAGCGCAGCTCGGTCTTGTCGACGAACGACTTGAAACCCTGGACTTCGAGCCGGTGCAGAAACATCCTTGTCCTCTCTGGCCCGGCGGCCGCTGGCAGGCGGGCGGGGCGCGGCCGGGCGCGATCCGGTCCGAGACGTCGGTGGTCGGCAGGCTGTCGGGGCGCTGTCTCAGGGGCGGCCGGCGGCGGTCCGCGGCGGCCCGTGGAGCGTTAGATTACGGGCGCGCCGCGCGGGGGTCAATCGCCTTCGCGGTCCGTGTCCCCGGGGGCGAAGGCGCGCGCCAGCGCGGCCGCCGCCTCGTCCAGCTCGGCCTCGGCCAGCGTGCGCGGGTCGAGCCGCCAGCGCCCGGCGCGCACCGTGCCGACGACCGGCGGGTCGGCGGCGCGGGCGAGCCGCTCCAGCGCCTGCGCCGTGCGGCCCGGCAGGGAGAGCTCGACCACCCAGCCGGGCAGCGTCTGCAGCGGCAGCGAGCCGCCGCCCACCTCGCCGCGCGACGCGGTCACCCGCGCCTCCAGGCCGGGCACCGCCGCCGCCAGCGCCGCGGCCAGCCGGCGGGCCAGCCGCTCCTGGCCCTCGATCCTGAACAGGTTCGAGACGTG
>CAZSQE010000610.1:0-1527 GCA_964608905.1 uncultured bacterium
GCGTCGGCGGCGCGTCGTCGCGCCAGCCGCCACGCGAGCGCCAGCGCTCGGCCGGGGTCAGGTCGAGGTCGAGGTCCACGTGCACGCCCAGCCGGCCCTCGGCCGCCTCGAGCGCCTCGCGCACCAGCGTGTCCACGCCGCCGAGCGTGCGGGCGTGCACGCCGACCACGCCGCGCATGCGCCCGTCGCGCCGCCGCGCCATCTCGCTGGCGAAGCCGAGCGACTCCTCGAAGGCCGAGCGGCGCTCGACCTCGGTGTCCGACTCGCTGGCGCCGTAGCAGGTGGCGACCCGCACCCCCACCTGCCCGGCGGCGGTGACGACCTCGGACAGCGACAGGTCGGGGCAGGCGCCGGAGCGGTGGAAGTCGCACACCGTGGTCACGCCGTGGCGCAGCCCCTCGACCAGCGCCGCGCTCGCCGACCACAGCACGTCCTCGGGCGAGAGCAGGCGGTCGTAGCGCCGCCACTCGGCGACGGTGCGCAGGCCGAGGCCACGGGCGAGGTGGCGCGCCAGGTAGACGTGGGTGTTGACGAAGCCGGGCACGAGCACCCGGCCGCGCGCCGGCCACAGCGTCTCCTCCGGGTAGGCCGCCGCCAGCACGGGCAGCGGCCCCAGCGCCGCGACGTGCGCGCCCACCACCCGGACGGCCGAGTCCTCGAGCACGTCCGGCTGCGCCCCGCCCGTCACCACCGTGCATGGTCCGATCAGCATGTCGGTCTCCCCGCCCGCTCCGTCGCCGGGGCGGGCACGCCGCCGCCGCGCCCCGGCGGGTCGCCGCGCGCGACCGTGCCGCGCGCGGACGCGCGCACGAGCGTGCTGGTATGGAAGAAGTTGCGGCTCAGGCGGGCGCCTCCCTGCGTCGAGCGTGGCTCACGGCATCCGTGCCGGAGCGGCCCGGGAAGACCCGCGCGCCGGGGGGCGCCCGATGTGGGGCGCCCGGCCCGGCGCGTCTCGCCTTGATCTCCCTGGGCCTGCGAAGACGTTGTCACCCGCCCGCAGCGGTGTCAAGAGCTGGATTTCGCGGCCCCCGAAACCGGACGCCCGGCTCGGGAGCGGGCCGGGCGTCGGCGGGACGGGGAGACGCCTACACGTTGCTCGCGCAGGCCTTGCACTTGGTGGCCGCGGCCGGGATCGTCTCCTTGCAGAAGGGGCACTCCTTGCTCGGCGGCGCGGGCGGCGCGGGCGCGGGCCTGAGCAGCGCCTTGGTGACCATGAAGACCACCAGGGCGATGATGACGAAGTCGATCACGGCGCCGAGGAAGGCGCCGTAGGTGATCGCCGCGCCCGGCGTGCCGTCCGGCTTCCTCGTGAGCACGGCGACCGCCTCGCGCCAGGCCCCGCCGGGGATGAGCAGGCCGATGACCGGCATGAGGATGTCGCTCACCAGCGAGCTCACCACCTTGCCGACCGCGGCGCCGATGATGACGCCGATGGCCAGCGCGAGCGCGTTGGTCTTGAGCAGGAATTCCTTGAACTCCTTCAGCATGGGGTCCTCCCTCGAAGACGCGGACGGGGACGGGTGGGGT
>CAZSQE010000611.1:0-1526 GCA_964608905.1 uncultured bacterium
CGCCGGGAGGGCGGGATGAACAGACTGACGGTTCCGTGGTGGGTGCTGGTGGCCCTCGCCGCCGGCGGGTTCCTGGCCGGCGCCTTCGTGGGCGATGCGCGCAACGCAGAGGCTCGCGGGCGAGCCGAGGAAGCCGAGCGGCAGGCCACGGAGCTGCGTGAGTTGGTGCGGCAGGACTCGCTCGAGATGAGGGCCATGTGGGACGCCTACCAGGCCGAACGGGCAGCGCATCTGGCTGAGGAGGCGGCGCTGACGGCAGCGGAGGCGCGGGCGGCAGCCGAGGCCCAAGCCCGGCACGCTGACCGAGTGGCGCTGACGGCTCGGGCGGACTCGCTGGGGCGCCTGCTCTCGGACACGGCGACGGTCGTGCCGCGGGCGACGTACGAGGCGGCCCGTGGAGCGCTGGCGGCGGCCATCCGGGAGGTAGGTGCGGCCACAGCCCTCCTCGCGCCCCTGAAGGCCGACAGGGACTCCTGGCGGGGCCTGTGGGCCAAGGCCGACTCCGGGTGGACGGCGAGCACGGCGCAGGTTGCCCGACTGAACGAGGCGCTGGCCGCCCAGGTCCGGGCGACGGACGCATGGCGAAGGGCGGCGAAGCCCACGTTGGGGGCGCGGGTGCTGCGGGCGCTGCCTCCGGCTGCGGCTGGTGGCGTGCTGGTGTATGTCTTCGCCCCAAGACGGTAGGTGCGAGAAGGATGAACGCGATGATCCTTTACATCGCGGCACGCGCGCCCTATCATGAAGGCTCATGCAGGAAACGCCGCACCAAGGGACAACGATGAACGCGAGGACCCCAACCCGATTCGCCAGGCCAGCGAGCGCCGATTATCGGCAGCCGCGAGCCGACGCCTTGGGCGGGAACGCATCGTGCATCGTGACACCGATGCGGTGGCCCCGCGACCTGGGCGCCAGGCGACACGAAGCAGGAGCCGAGCGACTGACGGGTAAGCGGGGCGACCGAGGGGGCGGGATCTGAGAGGATCCTGACCAGAAGCGCGAACGAAGCGCCCCGCCCCCGGAAGCAGCAGGAGGCGGGGCGCTTGACGTTTGAGGGGCCGTTGATTGACAGCTCAGGTCTTGAGGGAAGAAGGGGACGGACCGCCGGCCAGGGGTGAGACCGCGGCGGCCCGACCCCGCAACGCCTCCATCGTCTAGTGGCAGGATTTCTGGTTCTCAGCCAGAGGATCGGGGTTCGAGTCCCCGTGGAGGTATCTCTCGGTCTCCATCGTCTACCGGTGAGGACGGCGGCCTTTCAAGCCGCAGGACGCGGGTTCAACTCCCCGTGGGGGCGTACAAGGTCGGGTAGCTCAGCCCGGTAGAGCGGCGGCCCGAAGAGCCGCGCGTCGGCGGTCCGATTCCGTCCCCGACCACTTCATGGGTCCGTAGCTCACGCTGGTAGAGCGCTGGTCTCCAAAACCAGAGGTCGAAGGTCCGATTCCTTCCGGTCCCGTTCGCCCCGATAGCTCAGTGGACAGAGTGCTGGTCTCCGGCACCAGAGGTCGCGCGTTCAAATCGCGCTCGGGGCA
>CAZSQE010000612.1:0-1515 GCA_964608905.1 uncultured bacterium
GGCCCGGTGCCGCGCCACAGCGTCGGTGCGGCCACGGTGGCCAGGTCGAGCGCGAGCAGCGCAACCAGCGCGGGCCGCGCCCACGAGCGGCCGGCGCGGGCGAGCGCCAGCAGCGCGAACGCGGCGGCGACGAGCAGCGCGCGCAGCGCCAGGTCGAGCCCGGCCCAGCGGGCGGTGGCCACCTGCGTGGCCTGCTCGAAGGCGGGCTTCGTCGCGGCGGCGACGCCCGAGTAGAGCGGCGCCAGCGGGAACGCGATGGCCAGCCCGAGCAGCGCGACGACGCCGAGCCCGGCGAGCGCGGCTCGGGGCGGGCGCGCCCCGGCCGCCCCGGGAGCGTCCGCCCGCGACAGGCCGCGCGCCACGAGCAGGGCCAGCGCGAGGCAGGCCCAGACGAGCACGTAGAAGGGCACGCGGAACTTGCTCCACAGCGGCACGTGCCGGTGCAGGAACTCGAACACGGGACCCAGTGTGGCGCCGAGCGAGAAGACGGCCGCCGCGAGCAGCGTCACCCACCAGAAGAGGGCGGTGGGGTCGGGACGGCCCCGTCGCAGGCCGAGGAGCGCCAGCGCGAGGGCCACGGCGCCGAGGTAGGGCGAGTAGTCGGTCACCTGCAGGTCGCCCCAGTAGGTCACGCCGCCGAAGCCCACCGCCTGCGGCCAGGCGAAGGCGACGAGGTCGCGCCAGCCGAGGCTGTACTTCGCGACCACCGCCATGGCCACGCCGGGCGCGTCGCCGCCGCCGCGCGAGGAGAGGCCGCTGTAGAGCAGCGCCGGCCACCACACCGCCGCGCCGATGGCGGCGCCGAGGGCGACGGCCGCGCCCCAGGGCACGAGGCGCGACCAGCGCCGGCGCGTCCACGCCTGCTGCACGGCGAAGAGCAGCACCAGCGCCGCGGAGTAGACGAGGATCTGCGGGTGGCCGCCGAGGCACTGCAGGCCGAGCGCCAGCGCCAGGCCGAGCGAGGCGGCCAGCCGTGCGCGCGGATCGTCGGCCGCGACGATGGCCCAGGTGGCCAGCGCCATCACCGGCAGGAGCGCGTCGGCGAGCACCTGCGCGTCGTGGCCGTGCGCCAGCGGCGCGAGGATGGGGATGGCCAGCAGCCAGACGAGCCCGGCGGCGGCGGCGCTCCACGGCCCGGCGCGCCACAGCGCGCGGGCCAGCGCCACCACGGCGAGCGTGCCGGCGAGCACGACGAGCAGCAGCCAGAGCTGCGTCGCGGCGGCGGGCTCGTGGAGACGTTCGGCCAGGTCGAGCGCGGCGTCGGGCAGGTACTGCGGGCGCTGGTCGGCGAGGCTCGCCACCGACTCGATCCCCAGGAAGACGTACGGGTTCCAGCTCGTGCGCGCGCCCGTCTCGGTCCAGCGCGCGCGGGAGAAGTCGGGGAAGGGCCGGAACGCCGAGGAATCGCCGAGCACGAAGCGCTGCCCGAGGAAGAGCTGCGGCAGGAAGAGCATCGCCCACGCCAGCACGACCGCGGCGAGCGGCGCGAGCCAGGCGCGCGCACGAGCTGGAACC
>CAZSQE010000613.1:0-1512 GCA_964608905.1 uncultured bacterium
TCCTCGCTGAGCGCCGACCTGGCCGCCCGCGCCCGCCTCGCCGCGGCGTTCGACCCCGACCTGCTGGTCTCGATCCACCACAACGCCGACCCGCGCGGCGCCCACGACGTGAACGAGACGCAGACCTACTACAAGCTCGGCGACGAGGGCCCCTCGCTGGAGGCCGCGCAGGACGTGCACCGCGCGCTGGTGCGCAACGTCGGCATCCGCGCGCACCGCGTCGTGCCCGGCAACTACTACATGCTGCGCTCGAGCGCCGCCCCGGCCCTGCTCACCGAGACCAGCTACATCACCAACCCCGACGTCGAGGCGCGGCTGCGGCTGCCGGAGAAGCAGCGGCTCGAGGCCGACGCGCTGTTCATGGGCCTGGCGCGCTACTTCGCGCGGAGGGTGCCGGTGATCGAGGAGTTCCGGGTGCGCGGCTCGTGGTCCGAGGCCTTCCCTGGTCTGCGCGCGACCGTGCGCGGGCCGTTCGACCGCGTCCGCATGACGGTGGACGGGCGCGAGGTCGAGCCGCTGCGGACGGGCTCGCGACTCGATTGGACGCCGACCGAGCCGCTCGCCGGCGGGGCGCACCGAGCCACGCTCGAGGTAGCGCTCTCGGGCGAGGGCTCCTCGCGCACGCGGGTCGTGGAGTTCCCGCTCTGCCTCCCCCCCGCCTCGGTCGCCGCCTCGTTCCCCCGCCAGCTCGCCTGGGACGGTCGGCAGCCGCTGGGGCTCGAGCTGCGCGTGCTGGACGAAGCGGGTTCACTATGTCCGGACTCGCTGACGGCGCGCGTCCGGGCGTACGGCGAGGTGAAGCCGTCGCCGGCCGACACCGTGTTGACGATCGTCGGAGGGACGACCTGGGTCTATTTCCGGGGTGGACAGAGCCCCGCCATTGCGACGCTCACGGTCGGAATCGAGGAATACCCGGTCTCGATGATCGATGACCAGGCCGTCCCCGAGTTCTCAGCCTTAACGAACATCCCGGTCCGCGACGGGCGTGTCTTCTGCCGCACCGGCTTCGCCCTGCGCATGCCCGAGGGCGTGCCGCTGCGCGACGCGCCCGGCACGACCGGGCCCGAGCCGGCGCTGCGCTGGATCAACCGCGACGGCTTCGTCGTGCTGCCGCGCGACTCCGCCGGCGAGGTGCGCGTCCCCGCGCTCCCCGGCTACCGGGCCTGGCCGTCCGACTCGGCGTTCCCCCCGCGCTTCGCCGCCCTCTGCGGCGGCGCGCTGCACGGCCGGAGGATCCTGCTCGACCCCGAGGGCGGCGGCCACGACGCGGCCGGGCAGGGGCCGCTCGGCACGCGCGGCGCCACGCTGAACCTCGAGTGCGCCCGCATCCTCGCCGGCTTCCTCGAGGCCGCCGGCGCCGAGGTGAAGCTCGCGCGCACGGGCGACTTCGCCATCGCCGACGTCGAGCGCGTGCAGGCCGCCGAGGCCTTCCGCGCCGAGCGCTACCTGCGCCTCTCCCACGCCGGGCCGGCGCGGCTCGGCGCCTATCCCACCAGCGCGGCGGGCCACGCC
>CAZSQE010000614.1:0-1509 GCA_964608905.1 uncultured bacterium
GCGATGACGCGGATGTCCACCAGGCGCAGCGCGTTGTCGCCGACCCGGCGGAACTCGTTGCTCTCGAGCAGCCGCAGCAGCTTCACCTGGGTGGCGGCGGGCATGTCGCCGATCTCGTCGAGGAAGAGCGTGCCGCGGTCGGCGCTCTCGACCAGCCCCTGCCGGTCGGCCGCGGCCCCGGTGAAGGCCCCGCGCACGTGGCCGAACAGCTCGCTCTCGACCAGGGCCTCGGGCAGCGCGCCCATGTTCACGGCCACGAAGGGGCCGGCCGAGCGGCGCGACTGCACGTGGATGGAACGGGCGACCAGCTCCTTGCCCGTGCCGCTCTCCCCCAGCAGCAGCACGCTGCTGTCGGTCGGCGCGACCTTGCCCACGAGCCGGAAGATGCGCTGCATCTTCGGGCTCGCGCCCACGATGTCGCGCAGGAACGGGTCCTGGCCGGGTGCGCCGGCGAGCCCGAGGCGGTCCGGGCGGACTGGACTCTCGCGGAACGGCATGCGATGACCCCCGTGGAATCGACTGTTTCAAAATGCCACGCCCCGCGGGGCCGGTCAAGCCGCGCGGGGCGTCAGGGAGCGGACCCGCTGTCCGCTAGTCGCCTTCGTACATGGACTTGGCCGTGGGTCCGTCGGCGTCCCCGGAGGTCGGGCGCGGCCGGGGGACGCCCCGGGGGCTCCAGGGGCCCACCATGCCGCTCCAACTCTTGAACGGCCCGCTCTCGTGGATCTGCGGCTCCTCGATCTCGATCAGGCGCAGGTAGAAGAAGGTCCAGGCGTACTGGATGACCGGCCAGAGCAGCACCAGCAGCATGAGCGTGACGGTCTTCCAGGTGTCGAACGAGAGCCAGCTCACGACCAGCGAGAGCACCGTGCCGAGGAAGAGCACGCCGAGGGCGAAGCACACCGAGATCACGACCATCTCGAGCCAGCGCTCGAGGCGGCCCCGGGCGAGGTGGAACGAGTGCTCGAAGGCGCCGAACAGGTTGCGGTCGTTCAGCACCACCGCCTCGGTGCTGAAGGCCAGCTTGTAGCCGAGGTAGATGCCGGGCAGGACGAACATGCCGAAGCCCAGCGTCAGGGCCAGGCCGCGCACGAACTCGGTGGCGTAGAGCCAGGGCAGGCGCGCCAGGCCGCGCCGGTAGCACTCCCCCGCCGGCGCCGGCGGCATCCCGTGCGGCGTGTTGAAGACCGAGCGGGCGCGCACGCGCAGCATCGCGTCCACCGCCCACCAGGAGATCGAGCCCCCCAGCAGCACGAGGGTGCCGAGCAGCGCCAGCGGCGAGAGCGGACCGCCCGGCGCCGCGGCCGGGAGCAGCGCGCCGGCCAGCACCCACGGGCCGCGCACCAGGAACGGCACGAGCATCGAGTGGAGCGGGTCGCGCAGCAGCGTGAGGTCGAACGCCAGCGCGAACGCGTGGCGCGTCGAGACGGGTCGGCGGAGGGCGTGGGAGGGCGTCATGAGCGGTTCGGTCGATTGACACTAGGTAGCGCCCTACCTACTGTCAAGTTT
>CAZSQE010000615.1:0-1505 GCA_964608905.1 uncultured bacterium
GTCGAGCGTCGCGCTGCCGATGGTCCCGGCGGCGAGGTCGTGCCAGAGCACGCTCTTCCAGGCCACGGCGAGGTCGCCGGCGCCCTCGGCCCAGCTCCGGCGCACGCGCCCGTCGCCGGTCGCGGACTCGACCTGCCGCAGCCCGCCGGGCAGGACCGCCTCGAGCTGGTGGCGCGCGCCGACGCGGCGCGCCACGACCAGCTTGGCGTTCACCGCCGCGGGCCGCTCCGGCTCGAGCGCCAGGCTCCAGAGCACCTCGTCCTCGGGGAAGGCCTTGCCGGTGTTGAGCGCCTTGGGCAGGTTGAACTCGCCCGGCGGCCAGTGCCGCTCGGGGCAGAAGCCCTTCGCGTGGCGGACCGCCGCCTCGAGCTGGGCGCGGGTGAGCGCCTCGCCGAAGGCGGGCATCATCGGGTCGAAGCCCTTGAGCGGGCCGCCCTCGGTGGCGACGCCGACCCAGTCGTTCTTCGGCTCGCGCGAGGTGAACTTGCAGTCGGTGAAGTCCGGCGGGTCGGTCTCGAAGCCCCGCGTGGCCCGGTCCACCCCGGTGCCGCGCACGCCGTGGCAGGAGGCGCAGGCCGCCTCGAAGACGTCGCGGCCGTCGCGCAGGGAGGACCAGTCGCCGCCGTCGCCGGCCTCCGCCCGTCCCAGGGTCTGCATCGCGAAGATCGCCGGCAAGAGGACCGTGATGCCGGCGAGCAGGCGTCGTCTGGCCATTCTTCCTCCCGTCCCGAGCGTGGAGTCTCCGGCTGCGGCCACCGCGCACGCTAGGCGACGCCCCCGCGCTGCGTCAACGGGAAGATGCGGGGCGGGACCCGGCCGGGGCCGGCCGCCCCGGGCCACTCCGCCCGGCGGGGCGCGCGCCTGCGGGGCCGCGCCGCGGGGTCGGGAGAGGGCCGCCCCGGCCGGTGTCGTCGCAGCGTGATCCTGTCCGGCCCAACTGCTACATGATCATGTCCGCCCTGGCCGCCGCCCCGGCCGGTTCACGGGGACCGGCCCCTGTGGTAGATTCCCTCGCCTCTTTGCCGGCGGAAAGGACCCGTGTTCGAAGCGCTCACCGACCGATTCCAGGGCATCGTCCGCAACCTGACGGGCCAGGCTCGCCTCACCCCGGACAACGTCCGGGAGAGCCTGCGCGACGTCCGCCGGGCCCTGCTCGAGGCCGACGTGCAGGTCGGGGTCGCGAAGGACTTCGTCGCCCGGGTCGAGGCCCGGGCGGTGGGCGAGGAGGTGCTCAAGAGCCTCACCGCCGGCCAGCAGGTGGTGGGCATCGTCCGCGACGAGCTGATCGCCCTGCTGGGGCGCGCGCCGGTGACGCTCGCCGGCTCGCCGCACCTGCCCACGGTGGTGCTGCTGGCGGGGCTGCAGGGCTCGGGCAAGACGACCTTCGCCGGCAAGCTGGCGGTGTGGCTCAAGGCGAAGTCGAAGCGCGTGCTGCTCGCCAGCGCCGACGTCTACCGCCCGGCGGCGGTGGACCAGCTCGAGCGGGTGGCGGCGCAGGCGGGGGC